>JAGZLX010000103.1 GCA_018364485.1 Granulicatella adiacens | reverse complement strand
CAGACCTGCATCTGAAAGCCAGCCCAGCTGATGAGACCCTGGCTAAGCTGAAAACCCATCCAACAGTTAGTGCTGACTTGCCGAAGATGAAGCAAATTAGGGCTGATTATAATGATTATGTCGTTCAAAAGACGAGAGTGGGAGAAAAACCACTCTCTATGTCAGATTGGAAGTTGAAAAATAATGTATTTGAACAAAATTTTGCTAACTACAGAGAGTTTTCAACTACAAAGATTGATGACTTCAAGACAAATTTCAAAGATGTCGAGACTAGGATAACTGTTGAGACACGTAATGCAGCAGATGAAATTCAACGTATCCAATTAAAAGCAGTCGGTGTAGATGAAACTGGAAAAATTCGCATTCAAGATTATACAACTGCAAAAGATGGTTTGTCCATTAAACGTCAAGATATTCTGGAAAATCTATCAAAACATGGCGGTACTATCGTAGGTGAAGGAAAAGGTCGCTTTACAGGTGGCACTAAAATTGAACCAGGAACTCGAATTGATGTGATTTCCAAACAAACAGACAGTTTTACAATTGATAAAGTATCAAGCTTTGACAAGGTGACGCAGTATACCAGTGAATTATACAAAACTGACTTAAGTTTAGAAGAAAAAGTTCAAAAACTTCAAAAGTATTTTACTGAGCTTGATGATAAAGTAGATATCAATGTTCCTTCTGATGCACAATATGTTAAATCAATTGAAGATGGTTGGATTTCATATGATTGGCCAGAAAGATTAGGATTTAAAAAAGGAACTGTACGTCCTATAACGAGAACTTCTGGTTTACCAGAGCGATGGGACCGGTTTGGACATATGGGAGGAGGTAACTTCTCGGATATTCCTAGCGAAGGACCATATACGTACAGTCAACGTTCAATTCCATATGTTGAAAATCTTAAAGCTTACCATAACGGTAACTTTAAAACCGATAGTTATTTTGATAAAATTGATGCTATCAGTGAAGGTGATATCAAGACTTTTAATAGGATTTTGAGAGAAGAAGGAATTGAAGGGGTGTCACAAGACCAATTTTTAGAGCTGTCGGATAAGTATCGAAAATATATATCCGATACATCTACTTCTTTGAGTATGTCTAGTGATGATATTAAGTATGGTGTTCATGGGAAAGCGGCAGAATGGGGTGATATGTCAGGTGGCGCTGAACAGATTGTAACACCTTTTGGAGGAATTGATATGCTGAATATGGGGATGATGGAGGAATTTAAATGACGAAACAAGAACTAGTAAATTTCGTTAATAAACACAGAGATAAGATAGGGATATTTCATATTGCGTTTGATGAACGATTTGAAGGTCAATTTACCTTGGGATACTATTACGATGAGAAATCTAGTCAATATAAAGTATATGAGGTTAATGAGCGCCAAGATATCTGGATAAGAGACGAATTTAAAAATGAAAGTGATGCAATAAATCGACTTTATCGTTTGATAAAAACAAAATTTTGGATAAAAGAAACTCCAATTCAGTTAGATGTTTCAGAAATTGATGCAATCGGAGCGAGTGATACAGACTTGGAACTTTTATTAATAGATGGCAATCTTTGGCTTCCAGATACCGAAGAAGAGCATCTCTTGAAACTTCAAGAAAAACTCAACAACTACATCTACTTCCTCGAAAGCAAGCAATATGTGGAGAGATATGGCGATAGCTTTGATAAAAAAGTCATCCATATCACCTTCCAATATTCTCCATCTGATAATGGACTAGCTTTTCTTGCAGCAGTTCAGAAGGTATTACAACCGACGGATATGAGCTTGAAGGTAGAATTACCGGAGTAATAAAGGGAGCGAAAGACGCTCTCTTTTTGTGGTATAATGAAGAAGGATTGAACCTATATCAAAAACAATTTAATGAACTCCACCAGCTGGTGACGAGCTATACGTCCTTATTGGGAACAGACATCGTACAGGAAAAGAGTTGGCCCGTACAGATACTGTATTGGGACAAACAATGTTTTCTGGCTTGCAGTAGGGAGGTTCTATGAGTTACAAGATAAAATTTGA
>JAGZLX010000020.1 GCA_018364485.1 Granulicatella adiacens | reverse complement strand
ACTGAAACACTGGACTGATATGCCGCAAGGGACTCGGAACGAGTCGTGCGGACATATCAGGAAGTGGACGTCAGTCCTGTGAGCCCGAGTTCAACTACAGGATGTGAGCAAAAAGGACATCAGCATTTGCTGATGTCCTTTTTTGTATCCTGTGTAGTTGAGTTCGAAAAAGCAGAGACTCAAGCCTTTCTCGCTTTGTCCGCGCGACTTTTCAAGTCGCTTACGGCAAAGTTCGAACCGTCATCGTCTCTAAACGCTTTTTCTCACATCCTTACTTTTGTGCCAACATGGTCACAAATCTCATCTTAATACGATTGCCGTTTTCGTCTGTTTTATGCAGTTGGCCAAAGTCTTCATTATATTTATGCAATGTCCAACCAGCGTAGTAGTCTTTCAATTCGCCACTTGCAAAAGTCTTAGGGAAGTTCACTGGACATGGCGCGTCTTCTGTCGACATGGCCGCCACGATGAGGTTGAATCCACCAGGTGCAGTGTGTGATTGCATATTTTCAATCACATCTGGAATTGCATACGGATCTAAGAACATTAGTACCACTGTTGAAATAATGACGTCATAGAGACCTCCAGGAATATCTGCACTCTCAATATTATAAGGTTGAATATCGATATCAAGCCCTTCTGCTTCCGCAATCTGTGCTAATTTCGCAAGGCTCATCGAGTTGATGTCGAGCGAAGTCACATCGAAGCCTTTTTTCGCCAAGTACAAGCTGTTTCGTCCTTCGCCACTTCCAAGGTCGAGCACCTTTCCTTTTGGGAACTTCGGTGTTGCCTCAATCACTTCTGAGTGTGTACGTGTGAGGTCGTATTTTTTAGCAAAATAATCTTCAGGCGTACAATAGAAAGTAAGATAACATTTCAAGTCATCGCTTGCTGGAGAAACGCGGTGCCAAGCTTGAGGTTCGACGAATGGAATCTCGGAATCTTTTGTAAAGAGATGCTGGGCTAAAACATTTCCGTCCTCATCGAGTTCATAGAAGGTAAGCGCGCCTTCTAAAATCGTAAGGTGTGCCCAAGTACCCACTTTTGTATTATGCATTTTTCTAAACGGCTCTGGTAATGTTTCTGCCGTCCAAGTCGGCATTGTTTTATAAGGAATTAATTCGTGCTCCATAAGAAAGCTCCTTTCGAGGTTGTCATTCTCATTGTACAAGAAAATGAAAGGCTAGAAAAATATTAGCTATTATATAGTAGTTTTAAAACAGATATAACCAAAAGTTATAACCGGCAATAAAAAAGTGTTAATTGACTAGAAGGTGGTTTGTTGGTATCCTATTAACATGTTTATAAGACACGTTGATGAGAAGAGTAAAAGTGGAACTTTTCAGTAGAGAGTCTCGGTTGGTGAAAAGAGACATGAGTGGAAGCTTTGAAGATGGCCTCGGAGTGTTAATCGTTGAATGATTAGGCGATTACGGGTAAGCCCGATACAGCTTTCTGTTTTGATTGAAACAGACGGAGATAGTATTTGTGAGAATACTATAAACAAAGGTGGTAACACGAGAATTTGACTCGTCCTTTTGCTAACCCATGTTAGTGAGGGGACGATTTTTGTTTGAAGAAAAGAAAGGAGAACACATGATTAAATTAGAAAATATCGACGTGACCTTTACGCAAGGCAAGAAAGTCGTAAAAGCCGTTCGAAATGTTTCTGTCGATGTGGAAGACGGGGATATCTATGGAATTATCGGATATAGTGGTGCTGGTAAAAGTACTCTAGTTCGTACCATTAACTTACTTCAACGTCCAACAAGCGGAACAGTTGAAGTCAATGGCATCGATTTATTGAAATTGAAACCAAATGAATTGCGTGACGCACGTAAGAAAATTGGGATGATTTTCCAACACTTCAACTTAATGAATACGTTAAGCGTCTTTGACAATGTGGCTTTCCCGCTGAAAAAAGCGAAGAAACCGCTAGTGGAAGAAGGGGAAACAGCTGTTGATCCAACCGCGGAACCAAAATTGGTGAAGTTAACTAAACAGGAAATTAAAGAGAAAGTTGATTCTCTCTTACAACTCGTTGGTCTTGAAGATAAGGCAAATAGCTATCCAAGCCAACTCTCTGGGGGACAAAAACAACGTGTGGCGATTGCCCGTGCGTTAGCCAATGACCCAGATGTATTGCTCTGTGACGAAGCGACAAGTGCGCTTGACCCTAAAACAACATACTCAATCTTAGAGTTGTTGAAGAAGGTAAACGAGCAATTAGGAATTACGATTGTGATTATCACGCATGAGATGCAAGTCGTTAAAGAAATTTGTAATAAGGTTGCCGTAATGGAAGATGGTGAAGTGATTGAGCAAGGAACAGTGCTTGATATCTTTACAAATCCACAACGCAACTTAACGAAAGACTTTATCGATACAGCTACTCATATCAACCAAGGAATTGAAACAGTTCTCTCACACGAACAGTTATTGAATCTGAAGGATGGAGATTACTTAGTGAAAATTTCATTCGTCGGTGCTTCAACAGGGGAACCGTTGATTACGAAATTATCGACACAATTCCAAGTAGCAGCGAACATCTTATTCGCCAACGTAGAAATCATCCAAGAAACTCCAGTAGGAACATTATTGGTTGGTCTATCTGGTGAACAAGCAAGCATCGAGAGTGCACTTTCTTACATTAAAGGACAAGGCGTTTCAGTAGAAGTCTTAGAAGAAAAGGGAGGTGCCTAAGATGAATTTATTAGCCTTTATTGATTTTAAAACTTGGTTCCCAAACATCGATGCTAAAGTATGGTTGGAAATTCAAAAAGCAACCTTTGATACATTAATCATGGTTGGGTTAACAGGTTTAATCGCGGGTATCTTAGGAATTGCCTTAGGTGTGACACTGGTTGTAACACGTGAAGGGAACATCCTTGAAAATAAAGGATTGTACTTGGTGCTTGATAAAGTGGTGAACTTATTCCGTTCGATTCCATTTATCATCCTTGCCATGTTACTGATTCCAGTGACTCGTGCAATCGTAGGAACAACCATTGGTATTCCAGGAGCTATCGTTCCGCTAGTATTCGCAACCGTTCCATTCTACTCTCGTCAAGTGCAATTAGCGTTGACCGAAGTAGATAAAGGGGTTATCGAAGCGAGTGAAGCAATGGGATGTACACCGCTAGAAATTATCTTCCGCGTGTACTTAAAAGAAGGCTTGCCAAGCTTAATTCGTGCAAGCTCACTAACAATTATCAGCTTAATTGGTTTAACAACCATGGCCGGAGCGTTTGGTGCCGGCGGTATCGGTAACGTAGCTATCTCACGTGGTTATAACCGATTCCAAGGAGACGTAATCGTGGTAGCCACAATTATCATGTTAATCATCGTCTTCACCTGCCAAGCTATCGGTGACTATTTAGAGAAAAAAGCCACTAAATAAAAACCAGGATGTGAGTCTTCGCGGTTAGAAATCGACCACTGGACCAAACCAACGTAAACATCGTTAAAAACGATGTGCGTATGGTTTGGGAAGTGGACGCGATTTCTGCGAAGACGAACTCAACTACACAGGATGTGAGCTTTCGAGCCTAACAGCCCGAGTTCAACTACAACAGGATGTGAGTAAAGGCTTGAGCCTCTGCTTTTCCGAGCTCAACTACACCGAATTCGAGCCTAACCGCCCGAGCTCAACTACACCGAATTCGAGCCTAACAGCCCGAACTCAACTACACCAGGATGCGAGCAATCGCATCAAAAAACAAAAACAAACTAACTCAAAAGGGGAAAACAAAATGAACATTAAAAAATTATTCGTAGCTGCAGCGGCAGCATTATCATTAGCAGCATGTGGAGCTGCACAATCATCAAACTCATCAAGCTCAGCTTCATCAGAAGCTAAACAAGAAAACAAACACGTGAAAATCGGTGTTAACGCTGGTAACCACGAAGTTTGGGACGATGTTATTGCTCGTTTGAAAGAAAAAGAAGGTATTGAAGTTGAATTAGTAGAATTCACTGACTACGTACAACCTAACCAAGCGTTAGAAAACGGCGACGTTGATTTAAACTCATTCCAAACAATTATTTACTTAGAACGTTTCAACAAAGAGCAAGGAACACACATCAAACCAATCGGCTACACTGTAATTGCTCCAATGGGTGTGTACTCTAAGAAAATTAAAAATGTAAGTGAATTAAAAGATGGCGATACAATTGCTATTCCTGAAGATACTTCAAACAACTCACGTGCATTACGTTTACTACACGCAGCTGGCGTAATCAAATTAAAAGATCCTAACAACACTTTAGCAACTCAAGATGATATCGTTGAAAATCCTAAAAACATCCAAATCAAAGAATTACCTGCTGGACAAACAGCTCGTGCTTTAGATGATGTTGCTGCTTCATTAATCAACAACGGTTTCGCTGTTGAAGCTGGATTCCAACCAACAAAAGACTCTATCTTTATTGAACAAATTACTGATTCTTCACAACCTTACTACAACGTAATCGCTGCTAAAGAAGGTAACGAAAACAACGAAGTTTACAAAAAAATCGTAGAATACTACCAATCACCTGAAACAGCTAAGAAAATCGAAGAAGTTTCAAAAGGTGCTAACGTACCAGTTTGGGAAAAAGCTACTTTGAAATAACAAAACCTTAAGAGGCGTGCTTAGCATGCCTCTTTATTCAATGAAAGAAGGCAAAGACGATGAGCGAAATTAAACAAAAAGCACAAGCGTTAAACGAATACCTTGTCGCAACAAGAAGACATTTTCACGAAAACCCAGAATCAAGCTTAAAAGAGTACGATACTGCTGCCTACATTCAAAAAGAATTAACTGCATTTGGAATCCCATTTGAAAAAGTAGCTGAAACAGGAACGTTAGCTATTATTAAAGGTGGTAAAGGAGAAGGAAAGACCGTTTTACTTCGTGCCGATATCGATGCGCTAGAACTTCCTGACTGCACTGGCAAACCTTATGCGTCTAAACGTCCTGGGTTAAACCATGCTTGTGGACATGATGCGCATACGACAATGGGGTTAGGAACGGCAAGAGTTCTGAACGAATTGAAAGACAGCTTTGCAGGGACCGTCTTAATTGCGTTCCAACCTGCAGAAGAAATCGGTGCGGGAGCGAAGCAATTTGTCGCTTCTGGAAAAATTGACAATATCGATGAATCATTTGCGATTCACGTCAATTCAGGATTACCTGTCGGATCGTTTGCGGTTAAAGGTGGACCGGTGAATGCTTCATGTGATATTTTCAAAATCAAAATCACAGGAAAGAGCGCGCACGTTGGACGTCCTCATTTAGGGCATGATGCGCTAGTGACAGCCAGCGAAGTGGTTGTGGCTTTGCAAACCATCGTCGCTCGTGAAGTGAATCCAATCGACCGTGCTGTTGTCGGAGTGGGTAAATTAAATGCAGGAACTCGCTATAATATCGTTGCCAATGACGCTGAAATCGAAGGAACGATTCGTGCGTTTAGCCATGAAACACGTGAACACTTAAAAGAAGCTGTTACACGTATTGCCAAAGGAATTGCTGAACTCAATCGTTGTGAATTTGAAATTGATTGGTATGATGCAGCAGCTCCAGTCATTAACACTCCAGAGTTAGCCGAAGAATTCCAAAAAGTGGTTGCACAAGTAGAGGGGATTGATAACCTCATTACAAACTATGAATTGTCAATGGGTGCCGATGACTTTGCGGATTACGTAGTGAATAAACCTGGTGTTTATGGCTTACTTGGTAGCCAATCTGGCGAAGAAACAGCTTATGGACATCACCATGAAAAATTCGATATCGATGAGCGTGTATTAGCGCTTGGTGTTGAAATTGAAGTGAAGTATTTCTTAAGCAGACTTGCGTAAAAAAATGAGCAGAAAAGGTCGAAAAGTTTTTCGGCCTCTTTTTCATTTTAAAACGTTAAAAAACTATAATATTTCTTGAAATATCATAGGCAAGAAAGAAGCCGTATGCTATAATTCTTTTGTATCTGAAAATAGAACAGTTGTTTTTCAGAAAGAGATTTTGAAAAGGTGCTCGGGAGCGGATTATGAAACCATTATTAGAACAATTAGAACTAAATACGAAACAAGATAAAGTTGTTTACCGACACGATTTAATGCCGGAAGAAGAGTTAACAGCAAGTCTTGTCTGGGAGTACTCAGATAAGCTAGCGGCATACTTACATGAGACATACAAAGGGAATAAATCTCCAATCGTAGTCTATGGGCATAAACATCCATTTATGTTGGTCTATTTCTTGGCTTGTGTGAAATCAGGTCATGCCTATTGCCCGGTTGATGTGAATACACCAATCGACCGCGTTGAAGATATTATCTCAACAGTGAAGAGTCCAGTCGTGCTCGTGAGTGAAGAAATTTCACTAGATGCACCAACGTTGACAGTCCCTGAAGCTAAAGAAGTGATTGCTTCTACGACCAAACGTATTTCAAAAGAATATTATGTTCAAGGGGAAGACATCTTCTATATTATCTTTACTTCTGGAAGTACAGGGAAGCCAAAAGGAGTTTCGATTACTTACAATAACTTGAATCATTTCTTGGATTGGTATACAGGGTATTACAAAGAGAAAGGGCCTCAAGTTTTTCTTGGGCATCCACCGTTCTCATTCGATTTATCAGTAATGTCACTTTGGCCAGCGCTCTATATGCATGCGCCACTGGTTCAAATTGATAAAGAGCATTTACAAGACTTCAAAGTGTTGTTTAAAACATTAGAAGAATCTAAAGCAACGGTGTGGATTTCAACGCCATCGTTTGCGGAAATGTGCTTGGTGGATCCAAGTTTCAACCAAGAACTACTTCCTGAATTAGAACAATTTGTGTTCTGCGGGGAGAAGTTATTTAGTTCCACTGTTGAAAAGCTAATGGAACGATTCCCACGCGCAGAAGTGGTGAACACGTATGGACCAACGGAATCAACCGTTATGGTAACGTGGATGCCACTAACACGAGAATTGTTAGAGAAGTATCCAGATAATCTGCCTGTGGGTGTGATTAAACCTGGAACGACCGTGTTAATTGATGGCCCAGAAAGCGGAGAAATTATTATTTACGGAAATACTGTGGCAAAAGGCTATTATGAAAACCCTGAAATGAATGCGAAACATTTCTTTGAAGTAGACGGAGAGCGTGCATATCGTACAGGGGACGTGGGGCATTTCGGAGGAGATTTATTGTTCTGCGAAGGACGAATCGATTTCCAAATCAAATTACATGGTCACCGTATCGAGTTGGAAGATATCGATAATAACTTATTGAAGAATCCGAAAATTCGTCAGGCTGCAACGGTTCCTTCGATGGCAGATGGAAAAGTAAAATCGATTACGTCATTTGTCGTGTATAATGAACCAATCGAAAAACGTTTTGAAACAGTCAAACTCGTGAAAAAAGAATTGGCGCAACATGTGCCGGAATATATGATTCCAAAGAAAGTCGTCTTCTTAGACGAAATGCCATTAAATAACAATGGTAAAATTGATAAAAAACAATTAAAGGAGCTTGTGTAGTCGATGCATTATTTTGAAGGTCTCTCTTTCTTCATGACGCTAGGACTCGTATTAATCGTAGCGTTCATATTAAATGTCTTTCAAAAATCTACGTATTATCTATCATTACTATTCTCATTAGTGATGGTCTATTTCGTGTTCATTAAAACGCCGGACCAACTGATTGCGCTATTGGGATTTGTATTGGTGGGGTACATTTTGATGCAGTTGACCTCTAAGCTTAAAGAGCGGAAGAAGACGATGCCAATCATGGTGTTGTTAGCAGGATTGCCGTTAATTGTGGTGAAAATTTTGCCTGTGTTTCATGTGAATGGATTTGGTTTTTTAGGAATTTCTTATATGACCTTCAAATTAGTCCAAATCATAGTTGAGATGTATGACGGGTTGATTGAAAAGCCGATGTCTGTTCTCGATTACACACATTTCTTGTTATTCTTTCCAGCGCTTAGTTCCGGACCGATTGACCGTAGTCGCAGATTTATGGACGATTGGCAGAAACAAAGAAGCCGAGCGGAGTATTTAGAACTCGCAGGTACAGGTATTTTTAGGTTAGTGTTAGGTTTATTCTATAAGTTGGTATTATCTGGAATGGTATTTCAACAGATGAATGGGCCGATGGGGAAAGATGTGACCTATCTCGTCGGGTATATGTATCTTTACACCGCATACTTGTTCTTTGACTTTGCTGGATACAGTTTAATGGCAGTAGGGGCAAGTAATATTCTAGGTGTTGAAACGCCGATGAACTTTAACTTCCCATTTATCAGTATCGACATTAAAGACTTCTGGAACAGATGGCATATTACGCTTTCGACATGGCTACGTGACTTTGTTTTCTCGCGTGTTGTAATGCGATTCATGCGTAAGAAAGTCTTTAAGAAGAGACTGACGACGGCGATGGTTGCCTATATGATCAACATGACCTTCATGGGATTTTGGCATGGGGTAACACCAGAGTACATTATCTACGGTGTGTATCACGGAGTGCTGATGGCGTCGTTTGAATGGTATCAGAAGAAATCGAAGTTTTATAAGAAAAACAAGAATAAGACTTGGTATAAAATTACAAGTTGGATCATCACAATGCATTTAGTGATGTTTGGATTCTTGATTTTTTCAGGAAAACCATTATTATGGATAAGTAAATTAATTTCAATGCAATAGGAGGGATTTCCATGGAAGAAAGAATTTTAGAAATTCTAGAAGAAATTTGCGAAGATGAAGTAGTATACGAAGATAAAGACATCAATTTAAAAGAAGAAGGGTTAATGGATTCATTAGCGTTCGTTGAACTTCTTGTTCGCTTAGAAGAGTTTGGTATCGAAGTGGCTCCAACAGAAGTAACTTACGAAGAAATCGATACTCCAAATAAAATTATTAAATACGTTTCAGAACGTGTTGGTTAATTTAAAATAGTAAAAGGCGCTTCCTGTCGAGTAGGAGGCGCCTTTTGCGTACTTAGAATTTAATATTTAATAGTTTGTTGACTTCTGTATAAGCGGATTGAATTCGCTCGAGTGTTTCTTTGTCTACGGTATGTTCTAGAGGTCCGCCTGGCATATAGTTTTCTGCGAGAAAGACTTGATAGTCGTAAGCTGGTCCTCCCATAAAGCTGCGGTCGATTTCAGTACGTGAAACCCATGTTGGATGAGCCGTAACACTTGTGAGGGTCGTCTTGCCGTTTTCTTTTTCGATGGTGATATCCATAATCACGCCACGCTCGGTCCAGATGTTTTCCAACGTTTCGACGCGTTGGTTCGAAAGGAGATTTCCCATCGAGTAGATGATGAATTTCTTTTCACCGTCTTTTGTAATCGTTTCGGTTGGTTCAATGACGTGTGGATGTCCGCCGAAAACAACATCGGCACCCCATTCGATCATTTGGTGATACGTATCGATTTGCCCTTGTGTTGGATGAAGGTGATATTCTTCTCCCATTTGTGGTAATACAATCGTAAAGTCGGCGATTTCTTCAGCACGCTGGATGAGCTGCTTCACCTTTTGCATATTTAAATCGTATAGATGATTGTTGTATTCTTCGTCGGTGAGAGTAGCTTCGATTCCATTAAATCCATACGCAAATCCAAGGATAGCCACTTTAATGCCGTTGACTTCTTTTACAAGGATGCCTTCTGATGGATCGACCTTTACCCCGAAAATGTCAAGTCCATTTTTTCGGAAAGCATTGGCTGTGTATTTCAAACCTTCGATGCCTGTATCGAGGATGTGGTTATGCGCTAAGTCGAGTACATCGTATCCGGCGTCTTTAATGCTTTGAATCACTTCTTCAGGAGCGTTGAAAAGTGGATATCCAGCAAGGGGGTTGTTTGGATTTATGGTCCCTTCGAAATCCCCAATCGCTAAGTCTGCGCTAGATACGAGCGGAGTGATTTGTTCGTAGTCATTCTTGAAATCATAGGATGTCCCGTCAAATGCGCTGCCATAAACGATATCGTGATAGAGCATATCCCCACTCGCGGTGATGCGAGCCACTTGTTTATTCGTTGGTGGAGACTGAGGCTTATTTGGTGTAGCGGCAGCCTCTTGATTTTGTTCAGATGACGCCTTCGATGCTTGAACAGTCTCTATGCTTTCTTGCGCAGAGGGACGAGTAAGGAAACCTGCCGTAATCGTAAATGCAGATAAAATACAAACCCCATAAAATTCCATTCGTTTGATTTTGTCATTCTGTGAATTGCCTCTCATAAATCCCCCTCCAAAACCTGTAGTAATTGTATTATACTCCGAATTAATTCCTATTTAAATAGTAATTTTAGAAAATATGGAAATAAATAATTTAATCACAATACCCTCTAGAATTACTCGGTTGGTAGATATATAATATAGTTGAAAACAGTAGTTGATAGTTTTGTTCTAGGGAATCATTACAGGAAGGGTGTATGGTGATGGATAAATCAAATAGGTGTTTGCTAAAAATCTTCTGTTGTTTTACGGTTTTGATAATTTTATTGCTATTGCAGTTTAGATTCGCTAGTGTGTATGGCGAAACAGTAACCTCGATTCAGTCTAAGGACGAAATCCTTCATTTAGAAGAAGAAATTCTCAATATGTCTCGCGATGGGGACGAACGTATAGAAAGGGTTGACTTTGACCATGCTGTCAAGATGTATTATGACGTTCCGCTGTTTAACGAGGAAAAAAATCTAGATAGTGAAGAAATTGAACGTATCGTAACTAATAGTAACTATAAATGGGTGGTTCCGATTAAGAATCCTACACTAGAGAAAGAGGCTCATCTTTATATTGGAGGTCCGACAAATTCATTAGAAATAGAAAACAAAGTGAAGCAGGGATATCTAACAAAAGAAGAAGGGGAAAAATGATTCAGTCACAAGGGAAATGGACGGTTGCTTATGTGAGCACTTATGAGAAGAATGCACATTCAATTATAAAAGTGGCTCAGGAAGTGATTGAGAAAGAATACTTAAATGTAGAAAAGGTCATTTTTGCCGTTTCTAAAGAGTTACAAGTTCCGGTGGTGCTTATAAAAGTGGATGGAGTTTATAAAGTATTGTTTCATGAATTTCCTTTAGTAGAAGGAGGTATCTCAAATGTAAAAGGTGAGCTATCTCTAGATAAGTTCTATCCATTTAACGAGGCTAAGGAAGTAGTGCGTGAGTTTGCTAGGGAACGTCATATAAATGATAATGCAAGGCCGAACGGAGTGGTTATTTCATGGAGAGAGTATTCTATTACAATTGTAGGGATAGCAATTGTTGGCTTTGTCTTGTATAAATTATTTCGAAAAAAGAGAGCGCAACCAAATCGTGATAAACCTTAAGAAACTGTAATAAAACGACAAAAGGTGGAAAAATAAAAGGAAATACGTTATAATAAGACCGTTAAAAATAAATGCTGTAAGCATCAAGGAGGAACTAAAACATGAGTCGTTTAGTAAGCATGACTGAAATGTTACAAAAAGCTAAAGAAGGTAAATACGCTGTTGGTCAATTCAACATCAACAACTTAGAATGGACACAAGCAGTATTAACAGCAGCTCAAGAAGCTAACTCACCAATTATCTTAGGTGTATCTGAAGGCGCTGGAAAATACATGGGTGGACCAAAAGTTGTTTCAGCTATGGTAAATGCATTATTAGATGCAATGAACATCACTGTTCCAGTAGCATTACACTTAGACCACGGTTCTTCAGTAGAAGTATGTAAACAATACATCGACGCTGGATTCAGCTCAGTAATGTTTGACCACTCTCACTTCCCAATCGATGAAAACATCGAATTAACGAAAGAAGTTGTAGAATATGCACATCCAAAAGGAGTTTCAGTTGAAGCTGAAGTAGGTACTGTAGGTGGTACTGAAGATGGCGTAACTGGAGGAATCAACTACGCTGACTTAAACGAATGTGTACGTATGGTTAAAGAAGCTAAAATTGATGCATTAGCAGCAGCTTTAGGTTCAGTTCACGGAACTTACTCAGGCGAACCAGTTTTAGGTTTCGATGAAATGGTAGCAATCTCAGAAGCTACAGGTGCTCCATTAGTATTACACGGTGGATCAGGTATTCCAGAATACCAAATCAAAAAAGCGATCGAACGTGGACATGCTAAAATCAACGTTAACACTGAATTACAACAACAATGGACAGCAGCAGTTCGTGCTAAATTAAATGCAGACGCTGGTGTTTATGACCCACGTAAAATTATCAAACCTGGTTTCGATGCAATCGTTAAGATTACAAAAGAAACAATGGACATCTTCGGTTCAACAGGAAAAGCTTAATAATCACTATTTTGAGGCAGGCGATTTCGCCTGTCTCTTTTTAATTAGAGCAATAAATATCCACTGGCTAAGCCGGTGGATATTTATTTGAGCAAAATAATACTATAAAAGAGCAAAATTATCATATGTGATAATTATCATATATGATAATTTTAAGGTGTGGAGGTGGGAGAGATGAAGCGCAAGTTTAAAATCGAAAAAGATATGGTAGATCGGCTAGATGAGTATTCATACGAAGAAAAAGTAAAGTATGCAGCCATATTAAAAATACTGCAAGAAGATGGATTAACAGAAGAGATGATTCAAAAATGGGGCCGATGGTATAAAGGGAAACACGGATTGCTAATAACCCTTTCAAAAAATGTTAAGGAGGAGATGGACGATGGGGACGTACCTAACTTCAAAACTTTGCAAGCTTTCATCAGAATATCCGACGTTTGAGTATGATTTAGAAAAGGAAATGATGATGCAGCGAGTTGCGTTACAAATGACAAAGTTACAAACGGTGACAGGACTTTCTTTAGAAGGTTTTGCAAAAGAAGTCGATCTTAAAGCATCAAATCTTTCGAGATTGCAGAGCGGAGACCATAATCCAACTATTCTTACTCTGTTGGATTTAGCCTATCGTTGTGGTTATGAGGTAGAAGTGAAAGTGAAAAAGAAAAAAATGCCTAAATAGAATCACAAAATTACAAATATTCACAGAAAAATTCTTGTCGAGCATAGCAATTTAACTCCTAAATTTGTTTTTATAAGTGTAAGACTTATTAGATTATGAATAGAAATGAGGAGGAAAAATTATGACACATCATACATTTGTTGAGAAGAAACTGCATTTACGATTCAAAGGGAGTGACAGAAAAACAAAGAACCTGATTATTTCACGTCCTAAGGATAAATTGAAGAAGGATTCAGCTAATATAGCAATGGAGAGTATTATAGGAGCTAATCTTTTTGAAAAAGACGGAGTACAATTGTATAAAGACCGAAGAGATGCTTATTATAAGACGCGGAGAGTGGATGTCTTTCTTTAACAACAATAAATAATCGAATAAATATCCACAGGCTAAGCCGGTGGATATTTATTTGTGGAGTAAGTTACTTCTGTATAGATTGTACCGAATAAAAGGGAACATTTTCTCTTAAGAAAATTCTTGACGTGTTGAAGGAGAAATGCTATTCTATTAGAGGTGCTTTTATACCTGATTCCTGATAAGTAATCAAATCAGTCGTGCTGACTGGTAAGAAGGCCATTTTATGAGACAGTGATGTCTTTTAATTTTTAACAAAAAATGGTCCGCCCGGAAGTGTGGACCAAGAAGAACCCGTTAGGGAAGGAGGAAGAGCTTAATGCCAACTATTAACCAATTAGTCCGTAAACCTCGTAAATCAGCAGTTGAGAAATCAGCTTCTCCAGCGTTAGGTAAAGGCTATAACAGTTTCAAAAAATCACAAACGAATACAAACTCTCCACAAAAACGTGGTGTATGTACTCGTGTAGGTACTATGACACCTAAAAAACCTAACTCAGCGTTACGTAAATACGCTCGTGTACGTTTATCTAACTTAATCGAAGTAACTGCGTACATTCCAGGTATCGGTCACAACTTACAAGAACACAGCGTTGTGTTAATCCGTGGTGGACGTGTAAAAGACTTACCAGGGGTACGTTACCATATCATTCGTGGTGCTTTAGACACTGCAGGAGTTAACAACCGTATGCAAGGTCGTTCTAAATACGGTACTAAACGTCCTAAAAAATAATTTTAAAAAATAAAACACTCATTAAATGAAAGGAGGATTATAAATGCCTCGTAAAGGTCCTGTCGCAAAACGTGATGTTTTACCTGATCCAATTTATAATTCAAAATTAGTTACTCGTTTAATCAACCGTTTAATGGTAGATGGAAAACGTGGTAAAGCTGCAACAATCTTATATAACGCATTTGATATCGTTAAAGAAAAAACTGGAAACGATCCAATGGAAGTTTTCGAACAAGCAATGAAAAACATTATGCCTGTTCTTGAAGTTAAAGCTCGTCGTGTAGGGGGTTCTAACTACCAAGTTCCTGTGGAAGTTCGTCCAGACCGTCGTACTACATTAGGTTTACGTTGGTTAGTAAACTACTCACGTCTACGTGGTGAAGACACAATGGAAGTTCGTTTAGCTAAAGAAATTATGGATGCTGCGAACAACACTGGTGCTTCTGTTAAGAAACGTGAAGATACACATAAAATGGCTGAAGCGAACAAAGCGTTTGCTCACTATCGTTGGTAAGATTAAAAAGGTTTTTCAACCTTTTTGGTCTCACTTATTGTTAGAAATATAGAAAGAGGTGTAGAACGAAGATGGCAAAAAGAGAATTCTCTCTTGAAAATACTCGTAATATTGGTATCATGGCCCACATCGATGCAGGTAAAACTACAACGACTGAGCGTGTACTTTATTACACTGGTAAAATCCACAAAATTGGTGAAACTCACGAAGGAGCTTCACAAATGGACTGGATGGAACAAGAACAAGAACGTGGTATCACTATTACATCAGCTGCTACAACAGCACAATGGAAAGGTCACCGTATCAACATCATCGACACTCCAGGGCACGTGGACTTCACAGTTGAAGTAGAACGTTCTCTACGTGTATTAGATGGTGCGGTAGCTGTACTTGATGCTCAATCTGGGGTAGAACCTCAAACAGAAACTGTATGGCGTCAAGCTACAACATACGGAGTTCCACGTATCGTATTTGCAAACAAAATGGACAAAATCGGTGCTGACTTCTTATACTCAGTACGTACAATCCACGAACGTTTACAAGCAAATGCACACCCAATTCAATTACCAATCGGAGCTGAAGACAACTTCACTGGTATCATTGACTTAATCAAAATGAAAGCTGAAATCTATACAAATGACTTAGGTACAGATATCCAAGAAACAGATATCCCTGAAGATTTACAAGATTTAGCTGAAGAATGGCGTGAAAAATTAGTGGAAGCAGTTGCTGAAACTGACGAAGCTTTAATGGAACGCTATTTAGAAGGTGAAGAAATTTCAGAAGCTGAATTAAAAGCAGCTATCCGTAAAGCTACATGTGCGGTAGAGTTCTACCCAGTATTATGTGGTTCTGCCTTCAAAAACAAAGGGGTACAATTAATGTTAGATGCAGTAGTTGACTACTTACCATCTCCATTAGATGTTCCTTCAATTAAAGGTATCGATCCTAACACAGACCAAGAAACAGAACGTCATTCATCTGATGAAGAACCATTCTCAGCATTGGCCTTCAAAGTTATGACTGACCCATTCGTAGGTCGTTTAACATTCTTCCGTGTGTACTCTGGTACTTTACAATCAGGTTCATACGTTAAGAACTCAACGAAAGGTAAACGTGAACGTGTAGGACGTATCCTACAAATGCACGCGAACTCTCGTCAAGAAATTCCAGAAGTATTCTCAGGAGACATCGCTGCTGCAGTTGGTCTTAAAGATACAACTACAGGGGACACATTATGTGACGAAAAAGCTGAAGTTATCTTAGAATCAATGGAATTCCCTGATCCAGTTATCGAGGTTGCTATTGAACCTAAATCAAAAGCTGACCAAGATAAAATGGCTATCGCTTTACAAAAACTTGCAGAAGAAGATCCAACATTCCGTGCTTACACTAACCAAGAAACTGGTGAAACAGTTATCGCTGGTATGGGTGAGTTACACTTGGATATCATCGTTGACCGTATGCGTCGTGAGTTCAAAGTAGAAGCTAACGTAGGTGCTCCTCAAGTATCTTACCGTGAAACATTCCGTGCTTCTACACAAGCTGAAGGTAAATTCGTTCGTCAATCAGGTGGTAAAGGTCAATACGGTCACGTATGGATTGAATTTACTCCTAACGAAGAAGGTGCTGGATTCGAATTCGAAAACGCGATTGTCGGTGGGGTAGTTCCTCGTGAATACATCCCTGCAGTTGAAGCTGGATTGAAAGACGCTATGGAAAACGGGGTATTAGCTGGTTATCCATTAGTTGACATCAAAGCTAAACTTTACGATGGATCATACCATGATGTCGATTCATCTGAAACAGCCTTCAAAGTTGCCGCTTCTATGGCATTGAAAGCTGCTGCTAAGAAAGCACAACCTGCTATCTTAGAACCTATGATGGCTGTTGAAATTACAGTTCCTGAAGAATACTTCGGAGATGTAATGGGACACGTTAACGCTCGTCGTGGACGCGTTGAAGGTTCTGAAGTTCGTGGTAACGCACAAATCGTTAAAGGTATGATTCCTTTATCAGAAATGTTCGGTTACGCAACTACATTACGTTCTGCAACACAAGGTCGTGGTACTTTCAGTATGACATTTGACCACTATGAAGATGTTCCTAAGAGCATTGCAGAAGAAATCATTAAGAAAAACGGCGGTAACGGAGAATAATCTCTAGCACTGCATCCTATCAAATGAACTGAATCGGCTGGTTATGTCAGTCATAACCAGTTGATTTTTAAGAGAGTTCTTTGGTATAATTACAATCGGTAGATACTGTTATAGAATCTAACAAAACTCAATTATTAGGAGGAATCATTTAAATGGCAAAAGAAAAATTTGACCGTTCAAAACCACACGTTAACATTGGTACAATCGGCCACGTTGACCACGGTAAAACAACATTAACTGCTGCTATTACAACTGTATTAGCTAAGAAAGGTTTCGCGCAAGCTCAAGATTACGGTTCAATCGATAAAGCTCCAGAAGAACGCGAACGTGGTATCACAATCAACACAGCTCACGTTGAGTACGAAACTGACACTCGTCACTACGCTCACGTTGACTGCCCAGGACACGCGGACTACGTTAAAAACATGATCACTGGTGCTGCTCAAATGGACGGTGCTATCTTAGTAGTATCTGCAGCTGACGGCCCAATGCCACAAACACGTGAACACATCTTATTATCACGTCAAGTAGGTGTTCCTTACATCGTTGTATTCTTAAACAAAGTTGACATGGTTGACGATGAAGAATTATTAGAATTAGTAGAAATGGAAGTTCGTGACTTATTATCAGAATACGATTTCCCAGGCGATGACACTCCAGTTGTTGCAGGTTCTGCTTTACGCGCTTTAGAAGGCGACGCTTCATACGAAGAAAAAATCTTAGAATTAATGGCTGCAGTTGACGAATACATCCCAACTCCAGAACGTGACGTTGACAAACCATTCATGATGCCAGTCGAAGACGTGTTCTCAATCACAGGTCGTGGTACTGTTGCTACAGGTCGTGTAGAACGTGGACAAGTTCGTGTTGGTGACGAAGTTGAAATCGTAGGTATTTCAGAAGAAACTTCTAAAACAACTGTTACAGGTGTTGAAATGTTCCGTAAATTGTTAGACTATGCTGAAGCAGGGGATAACATTGGTACATTATTACGTGGTGTTACACGTGACAACATCGAACGTGGACAAGTTCTTGCTAAACCAGGAACAATCACTCCACATACTAAATTCAAAGCTGAAGTTTACGTATTAACTAAAGAAGAAGGTGGACGTCACACTCCATTCTTCTCTAACTACCGTCCTCAATTCTACTTCCGTACAACAGACATCACTGGTGTTTGTGTGTTACCAGAAGGCGTTGAAATGGTAATGCCTGGTGATAACGTAACTATGGAAGTTGAATTAATTCACCCAGTTGCTATCGAAAACGGTACTAAATTCTCTATCCGTGAAGGTGGACGTACAGTAGGTGCTGGTTCAGTAGCTGCTATCGAAAAATAATTTTTCTTAAAATTGATTTTCAAGACTATCCAATTTTGGATAGTCTTTTTTTATCAAAAAATTTTAAAATAAAATGTCAGACAATTGAAAGCGAAAAACAAAAACGAGGGCAAATCTCTGAAAATGTTGATATACCAACGTTTGTAAAGGGTTTAAACCAGAATGGAACACGCGGGCGCGTGTGCATAAATAAATGCTGTTAAATCAACGGTTTTCACTTGCAATCAAAAAGAGAATCTTGTATACTATTAAAAGTGCCGCAGAGGAATGTAAATTCTAAAGCAGCATACCCCCTCTTAATTTAAGAAGGGGAGCTATGAAACGAGAGGTTGCGACACGCCCGGACGCTTTGCCACGAAAGGGTTAAGTCGGAAATTCGCGTGGAGCTAGTCTTATGACAACATTAGACGAAGGAGGAAAGACAATGGCAAAACAAAAAATCCGTATCCGTTTGAAAGCTTACGAACACCGTGCGCTTGATCAATCAGCGGAAAAAATCGTAGAAACAGCAAAAAGAACTGGTGCTAGCGTAGCTGGTCCAATTCCATTGCCAACAGAAAGATCGCTTTACACAGTTATTCGTGCGACTCACAAATATAAAGATTCTCGCGAACAATTTGAAATGCGTACACACAAGCGTTTGATCGACATCGTTAATCCAACGCCAAAAACTGTTGATGCCTTAATGAAGCTTGATTTACCAAGCGGCGTTGACATCGAAATCAAATTATAATAAATAGAAAAATGGAGGTGTAACCATGACCAAAGGAATCTTAGGCAAAAAAGTAGGGATGACTCAATACTTTACAGAAGCAGGTGAACTTATTCCTGTAACAGTTGTTGAAGTAACTCCAAACGTTGTTCTTCAATTAAAAACAATCGAAAACGACGGTTACGAAGCTGTTCAATTAGGTTTCGACGACTTACGTGAAGTTTTATCAAATCGCCCTGCTAAAGGTCATGTAGCAAAAGCAAATGCTACTCCTAAGCGCTTCATTCGTGAATTCAACAATGTCGAGCTTAGCGAGTACGAAGTAGGACAAGAAATTACAGTTGATGTATTCAAAGCAGGAGACATCGTTGACGTAACAGGTACATCTAAAGGGAAAGGTTTCCAAGGTGCTATCAAACGTCATGGACAATCTCGCGGACCAATGGCTCACGGTTCTCGTTACCACCGTCGTCCTGGTTCAATGGGTGGAGCATCATTCCCATCACGCGTTTTCAAAGGTAAAGCATTACCTGGACAAATGGGTGGCGACCGTATCACTATTCAAAACTTAGAAGTAGTGAAAGTTGATGCAGAACGCAATGTAATCTTAATCAAAGGTAACGTACCTGGATCTAAGAAATCATTAGTAGAAATTAAAACAGCAGTTAAATCTAAATAATAAATAGGGAAGGAGGAACGAGAGAATGACAAAAGTTACATTATTTAAACAAGATGGAACAACAAACGGAGAAATCGAATTAAACTCAGAAATCTTCGGAATTGAACCAAACGAAAATGTAGTATTCGACGCAGTAATCATGCAACGCGCTTCATTACGTCAAGGGACACACGCTGTTAAAAACCGTAGTGCAGTAAGCGGAGGCGGCCGTAAACCATGGCGCCAAAAAGGAACTGGTCGTGCTCGTCAAGGATCAATCCGTTCACCACAATGGCGTGGCGGAGGTATTGTATTCGGACCAACACCTCGTTCATATAGTTACAAATTACCTAAAAAAGTACGTCGCTTAGCGATTAAATCAGTATTATCACAAAAAGTATTGGATAACAAGCTTGTTGTAGTGGAAGCATTACAATTTGACGCACCAAAAACAAAAGAGTTTGCACAAGTATTGTCTAACTTAAACGTTGATACAAAAGTGTTAGTAGTTGTAGAATCTTCAAACGATTTCGCATTATTAGCAGCTCGTAACATTCCAAACGTAACAATCGTTGACGAAACAGATGTTACTGTATTAGACGTTGTAAACAACGACAAATTATTATTCACAAAAGCAGCTCTTTCTAAAGTAGAGGAGGGACTTCAATAATGGATGCACGTGACGTAATCAAACGCCCTATCATTACTGAAGCTTCAATGCTTGCTACTGACGAAAAGAAATACACTTTTGAAGTTGATGTACGTGCTAACAAAATTCAAGTACGTCAAGCCGTAGAAGAAATTTTTGGTGTTAAAGTTGAAAAAGTTAACATCTTAAATGTACGTGCTAAATTCAAACGTGTTGGCCGCTACGGTGGTTACACTAACAAACGTCGTAAAGCAATTGTGAAGCTTACAAAAGATTCAAAAGATATTCAATTATTCGCTGAAGAAGCTTAATCTTCAGAAAGAAAAAACTACTATAATAATAGGAGGAAATAGACGTGGCGATTAAAAAATATAATCCAACCTCAAACGGCCGTCGTAATATGACAGGTTATGACTTCAGCGAAATCACAAAGTCAACACCAGAAAAAACTTTGTTGGAATCATCAAAAAATAACGCTGGTCGTAACAGCCAAGGTAAAATCACTGTACGTCACCAAGGTGGCGGACACAAACGTGCTTACCGTGTGATCGACTTCAAACGTAACAAAGATAACGTTGAAGGTGTAGTTCACTCAATCGAGTACGATCCAAACCGTACAGCAAACATTGCATTAATTCACTATGTAGATGGTGTTAAAGCATATATCATTGCTCCAAAAGGTTTACAAGTAGGACAACGTATCGAATCAGGAGAACATGCTGATATTAAAGTAGGTAATGCTTTACCATTAGCAAACATCCCAGTTGGTACTGTAATCCACAATATTGAAACAAAACCAGGTAAAGGCGGACAATTAGTTCGTTCAGCTGGTACAAGTGCACAAGTACTTGGTCAAGAAGGTAAATACACTTTAGTTCGTTTGAACTCAGGTGAAGTTCGTATGATTCTTTCAACTTGCCGTGCAACAATCGGTACTGTTGGTAACGAACAACACGAATTAATTAACTTCGGTAAAGCAGGACGTTCTCGTTGGAAACGTAAACGCCCAACAGTTCGTGGTTCTGTAATGAACCCTAACGATCACCCACACGGTGGTGGTGAAGGTCGCGCTCCTATCGGACGTCCAACACCTGTATCTCCATGGGGTAAACCAGCTCTTGGATACAAAACTCGTAGCAAGAAAGCTCGTTCTAACAAGCTTATTGTTCGTGGTCGTAAAAAATAATTAACTAGATAGCAAATCTGATTCTATTAAAATTCTGGAAGGAGGATTTCCGTAATGGGTCGTAGTTTGAAAAAAGGACCTTTCGTCGATGATCATTTGATGAAAAAGGTTGAAGCTGCTCAAGGTAGCGACAAAAAAGTTGTGATCAAAACTTGGTCACGTCGTTCAACAATTTTCCCAAACTTTGTTGGACAAACAATTGCTGTATATGACGGCAGAAAACATGTTCCAGTATATATTCAAGAAGACATGGTAGGTCACAAATTAGGTGAATTCGCACCAACAAGAACTTACCGTGGTCACGTGAATGACGATAAGAAATCTAAACGCAAATAACGAGGGGAGGACTTGAAAAATGTCAGAACAAATCACATCTGCAAAAGCAGTTGCTAAAACAGTTCGTATTGCACCTCGTAAAGCTCGTCTTGTTGTCGATCTAATTAGAGGTAAAAAAATCGGTGACGCAATTTCAATCTTGAAATTTACACCACGTTCTGCATCACCAATCGTAGAAAAAGTTTTAATGTCTGCAATTGCTAACGCTGAACACAATTTCGACTTAGATGTTGAAAACTTATATGTAAGTGAAGCTTACGTGAACGAAGGACCAACTATGAAACGTTTCCGTCCACGTGCTAAAGGTTCAGCTTCACAAATCTTAAAACGCACAAGCCACATCACTGTAGTGGTATCAGAGAAGAAGGAGGGATAATCAGTGGGTCAAAAAATTCATCCATTAGGAATGCGTGTCGGAATCATCCGTGACTGGGATTCAAAATGGTACGCAGAAAAAGATTTCGCAGAATTCTTACATGAAGATTTAAAAATCCGTGATTATATCCGTAAACAATTAAACGAAGCTAGCGTTTCAACAATTGAAATTGAACGTGCTGCTAATCGTGTTAATGTTTCAATCCACACAGCTAAACCAGGTATGGTAATTGGTAAAGGTGGATCTGAAGTAGATAAATTACGTACAAACTTAAACAAACTAACAGGTAAACGAGTTCACATCAACATTGTTGAAATCAAAAAACCTGATTTAGATGCTAAATTGGTTGCTGAAGGAATCGCTCGCGACTTAGAACGTCGTATCGCTTTCCGTCGTGCACAAAAACAAGCTATCCAACGTACAATGCGCGCTGGTGCTAAAGGAATCAAAACAATGGTATCAGGTCGTTTAAACGGTGCCGATATCGCTCGTTCTGAAAGCTATTCAGAAGGAACAGTTCCATTGCATACATTACGTGCGGACATTGACTACGCATGGGAAGAAGCAGATACAACATACGGTAAACTAGGTGTTAAAGTTTGGATTTACCGCGATGAAGTATTACCAACAAGAAAGAACAAAAACTCTGAGAAAGGAGGGAAATAATCATGTTAGTACCTAAACGTGTAAAACACCGTCGTGAGTTCCGTGGAAAAATGCGCGGGGAAGCTAAAGGTGGTAAAGAAGTAGTATTCGGTACATACGGTTTACAAGCAACAGAATCTCACTGGATTACAAACCGTCAAATCGAAGCAGCACGTATCGCTATGACACGTTACATGAAACGTGGTGGGAAAGTATGGATTAAAATTTTCCCTCACAAATCATACACAGCTAAAGCTATCGGGGTTCGTATGGGTTCTGGTAAAGGGGCACCTGAAGGATGGGTTGCACCAGTTAAACGCGGTAAAGTGATGTTTGAAATCGCTGGCGTATCAGAAGAAGTAGCACGCGAAGCTTTACGTTTGGCATCACACAAATTGCCAGTTAAAACAAAATTTGTGAAACGCGAAGAAAATGGTGGTGAATCGAATGAAGGTTAATGAACTTAAGAAAGAACTTAAAGGGTTATCCACTGCTGAACTTGTTGAAAAAGAAAATGAATTAAAACAAGAACTATTCAACTTACGATTCCAACTTGCTACAGGGCAATTAGAAGGTACAGCACGCATTCGTGAAGTACGTAAACAAATTGCGCGTATCAAGACTGCATTGCGTCAAGAAGAATTGCAAAAATAATCATCAGCAAAGGAGGCAATGAACATGACTGTAGAACGTAACCAACGTAAAGTATATCAAGGACGCGTTGTTTCAGATAAGATGGACAAAACGTTAGTAGTTGCAATCGAAACTTACAAACGTCACTCAACTTACGGTAAACGTGTTAAATATACGAAAAAATTTGTAGCTCATGATGAAAATAACTCAGCAAAAGTTGGGGACATTGTTAAGATTATGGAAACTCGTCCATTGTCAAAAACAAAACGTTTCCGCTTAGTTGAAATTGTTGAAGAAGCAGTAATTATTTAATTTCAAATTGTGTATACATTTGAAAGGAGGAACCAATAGTGATTCAAACAGAAACTCGACTAAAAGTGGCTGACAACTCAGGCGCTCGTGAAGTGTTAACAATTAGAGTTCTAGGCGGATCTGGCCGCAAAACAGCTAATATCGGTGACGTAATCGTTGCATCCGTTAAACAAGCAACACCAGGTGGAGTTGTTAAAAAAGGGGATGTCGTTAAAGCTGTAATCGTTCGTACTAAATCAGGTGCACGTCGTAAAGACGGTTCATACATTAAGTTCGACGAAAATGCATGTGTAATCATTCGTGATGACAAGAGCCCTCGTGGAACACGTATCTTTGGACCAGTTGCACGTGAATTACGTGACAACAACTACATGAAGATCGTTTCATTAGCTCCAGAAGTATTATAATTCTCATCAAAATCGAAGGAGGTGTAACACATGCACGTAAAAACTGGTGATATCGTAAAAGTAATCTCAGGTAAAGACAAAGGTAAAGAAGGAAAAATCTTAAAGAGCTTTCCTAAAAAAGACCGTGTAGTCGTTGAAGGTGTTAACATTGTTAAGAAACATCAAAAACCATCTCAAGCGAACCAAACAGGGGGAATCGTTGAAGTGGAAGCTCCAATTCATGTTTCAAACGTAATGTTCGTAGACCCAACTACAGGTAAAGCAACTCGTACAGGCTTTAAAGTAGAAAACGGTGAAAAGGTACGCGTACCTAAAGGTCGTAACAAAGCATAATTCAGTAATTTGAGGAAGGAGGACCATCCTGCATGAATCGCTTAAATGCAAAATACAAAAACGAAGTAGTACCTTCATTAGTTGAGAAATTTAACTACAAATCAATTATGGAAGTACCAAAAGTAGAAAAAATCGTTATTAATATGGGTGTTGGTGATGCAACATCTAACGCTAAAAACTTAGAGAAAGCAGTTGAAGAGTTAACATTAATCTCTGGTCAAAAACCAGTTGTAACAACTGCGAAGAAATCAATCGCTGGTTTCCGTTTACGTGAAGGTATGCCAATCGGAACTAAAGTTACTCTACGTGGTGAACGTATGTATGACTTCTTAGACAAGTTAGTAACAGTTTCATTACCTCGTGTACGTGACTTCCGTGGGATTTCTAAAAAATCTTTTGATGGACGCGGTAACTACACATTAGGTGTTAAAGAACAATTAATCTTCCCAGAAATTGACTACGATCGCGTAGACAAAGTTCGTGGTATGGATATTGTTATCGTAACAACAGCTAATACAGACGAAGAAGCAAAAGAATTATTAACTCAACTTGGAATGCCTTTCCAAAAATAAAAATAAAACTCACAGGAGGCGAGTAGTTTGGCTAAAAAATCAATGATCGCAAAGAACAAACGTCCAAAAAAATATTCAACTCAAGAATATACTCGTTGTGAACGTTGTGGTCGACCACATTCAGTTTATCGTAAATTCAAACTTTGCCGTATTTGTTTACGTGAGCTTGCCTATAAAGGGCAAATCCCAGGAATGAAGAAAGCAAGTTGGTAATCATTACTACTTGATAAAGGAGGTACTCATTAATGGTTATGACAGATCCAATCGCGGATTTCTTAACTCGTATTCGTAACGCGAACATGGTTCGTCACGAATCACTAGAAGTTCCGTCATCAAACATGAAAGTTGCTATTGCAAACATCTTAAAATCTGAAGGATTCATCAAAGACTTCTCAGTTGAAGAAGATGGTAAACAAGGCATCATGAAAGTGTTCTTGAAATATGGAAAAAATAACGAACGTGTAATTACAGGATTGAAACGTATTTCTAAACCTGGTTTACGTGTTTATGCTAAAACAGGTGAAGTTCCTAAAGTGTTAAACGGTTTAGGAATCGCTATTGTATCAACATCTGAAGGTGTTATTACAGACAAAGAAGCAAGAGCTAAAAACGTAGGTGGAGAAATTCTAGCATACGTTTGGTAATCTAGAAAACAAGGAGGTGCAGCCAAGTGAGCCGTATCGGTAATAAACCAGTCGTTATTCCTGCTGGAGTAACAGTAGACGTTAAGGACCATACAGTAACAGTTAAAGGTCCTAAAGGTGAATTAAGTTATACATTTAACCAAAACATTTCTTTAGAACAACGCGAAGGTGAAGTAGTATTCACTCGTCCAGATGATTCAAAAGAAAACAAAACAATCCACGGAACAACTCGCGCAGTTTTCAACAACATGGTAGTTGGTGTTACTGAAGGATTCCAAAAAGAATTGGAATTAATCGGGGTTGGGTATCGTGCTCAATTACAAGGTAAAAAACTTGTATTAAACGTTGGATATTCTCATCCAGTGGAGTTCACTCCAGAAGAAGGAGTAGAAATCGAAGTTCCTTCTAATACAAAAGTAATCGTTAAGGGTTATGACAAACAAAAAGTTGGCGAATTAGCTGCTAACATTCGTGGCGTACGTCCTCCAGAACCTTATAAAGGTAAAGGAATTCGTTACGTTGATGAATTTGTACGTCGTAAAGAAGGTAAAACAGGTAAATAATTTTAGTGATTATTTACCTTTTGTTGCGCTTATCGCAGCATGATTAATTAATAAGAGGTGAAAATTGTGATTACAAAACCAGACAAAAATAAAGTGCGTCAAACTCGTCACGCACGTGTTCGTCGTAAAATCTCTGGTACTGCTGAGTGCCCACGCTTGAACGTTTTTCGTTCTAACAAAAACATCTACGCTCAATTAATTGATGACGTAGCGGGTGTGACGCTAGCAAGTGCCTCTACTTTAGATACTAATGTAGAAAACGGAACAAAAACTGAGGAAGCTTCTGCTGTAGGTAAATTAATTGCAGAACGCGGACTTGAAAAAAATATTAAAGAAGTAGTCTTTGACCGTGGTGGATACTTATACCATGGACGTGTAAAAGCTTTAGC
>JAGZLX010000019.1 GCA_018364485.1 Granulicatella adiacens | reverse complement strand
ATAGCTTTCAACTTTATCAACAGCTTTTTCTGTTGCTTCATTAATTTTTGCTTTGTTTTCTTCAGTGAACACTTTGCTTGCTACTTCTTCAACTTTTTCTTTAGCAGCCCCAGCAACTTCTTTTGCAC
This sequence comes from Granulicatella adiacens, assembly GCA_018364485.1. Classification (GTDB taxonomy): domain Bacteria; phylum Bacillota; class Bacilli; order Lactobacillales; family Aerococcaceae; genus Granulicatella; species Granulicatella adiacens_A. Next base: position 26,670 of record JAGZLX010000019.1, on the reverse strand, counting down.
GTTCGCCAGCTTCTTCAGCATGTTCTTTTACATTTTCAACAACTTCTTTAAAGTCGCCATCTGCTTCAGGAGCTTTTGCTTCTTTTGCATCTTCTACAACTGTTTCGGCTACTTCTTTCACTTCTTCAGCTGTTTCTTTTGCTGCTTCAACTACTTCGTCTTTCACTTCTGTAGCTTTTTCAGCAACTGATTCCACATTTTTGTTCTCGTTTTGATCCATGTGAGCACCTCTTTTTTAAAATTTTATTTCTTTAGCCATTTTATCACAATCATCCGCTTTCTTCTAGTTTTCAAGTATTGTAAACCTTGACCCTATCCGATATTCTCCCACACTTCTCCTCACAAAAAAAGAGCTAGACTTTCGCCTAGCTCCTTCCAGTTAAGTTTTATTTTAGGACCGTACCATCCGCTAATGTGATTGTATATCCGTTAAAGTTGATTGTACCTTTGTTTTCTAATGATGTAATTGTGACATTCCCTGTCAATGTCCATGTCGCCCCCTCTTCTACTGTGATTACTGCGTTATTGTCCACGGCAGTCCCTCCTTCGGCATTTTTTACGATATTGATGGTACCCGTAAAGTTTGTTCCTTTGCCCATTGTAAAGTTCAATGTAGATACGGTATCCACCTCAATCGCTCCAGTTAATGTTTGGTTCGTCGTTGTTAAATCAACTTGACCACCATTGGCACCGGCTGTACCCCAGCCACGTGTTGCATCATTTCCTAAGATGGCTAATAATCTGCCAGATGAATCTTGATTTGTGATCGTTACGTCTTCTAAAGTGATGACACTGTGTGTGTTTGTTACGTAGATTTGGTCTCCGTTACGTCCTGTTAAAGTGCCGCCTTTCATTGTGAAAGTAGAAGTTCCACTCTCAGCATCTCCTGACATTGATTGGTAAATCATCACGTTGTGCACGTTGTTGTCTGAAGAGCTACCCTCTGTTGAACTCATATTCCCTGTTACGTTGGTATTTTCTAATGTGATAGAGTTTTGGCCCTCGATTACAAGTGCTTCTGAGTTTTCAGCGTTCAATGTTGCATTTTTAACAGTGATATTCGCTGTAGAGTAAACTGCTGGTGAGTTGTATCCTGTTGAAGTATACGTTCCTTTGTCGACGACTACCGTACCACCACCACGGTCTGTACGAATCGCTGCTGATGAATTTCCTGCGGTGTTCACCGTCAAGTTAGTTGCGTTCATCGCAGCGCCACCTGTCGTTTGGATACCACCTGAGTTATCTTTTGTTGTTGTGATTGTTGTGTCTGATACATTGACGGTCGTTCCTGAGCCGTAACTGAACACCCCGTTCCCGTTCTGTGCAGTTGTATTGACGGTTGAGTTTGTGAGTGTTACCGTTGCTCCATCCGTTGCTAAGAATCCTGCGTTCATTCCGTAGAAGTCTCCATTTTCTGTATTCGATGTCGCTCCGGCTGTTTTGTTAATCGTTACGCCGTCTAATGTGACAGTTGCTCCTGTTACACGGAGTGCATTCTCATCATCTCCGGTAGATTCATAAGTTTCTCCTGTTACTGTTGCATCTGTTGTTAAATTTGTTGCTGCCTCACCTTGTGTCACTTGGTCGCTCCCGCCAAACCCTTCTCCTCCAGGTTTAGCTGGGGGACTCTGTTGAGCTTGGACTTGAGAAGTCGCCTCAGCTTGTGTTTGTGTTTGTGTGTTTTGGCATGCAACTAAAGTAGTTGCAATAGTAATCGTGGATAATAGAACAATCATTCTGTTTCTTTTCATCTTGGTCCCCCTCGCTTCCTATCAACTATTTGTTGATGGTTTTATCATAACGGGCTTACTTAAAATGAACTTAAAACAAAAAAAGTTTTTCGAAAAAATTTTTTTAGACTGAAAATTATCATATATGATAATTACCATATATGATAATTCCGCATGAAAAAAAGACGCTGGAATGATATTCCAACGTCTTTGATTTTCTCTCTATTTTAAAACAAAAGCCCAATCTTTATTGTAGATTGGGCTAATCCTCTTCCGGATTCCATTGATATTTTTTGAGTGATACATTTGTCGGGCTTTTAAGGATGATTCTTTCAGCTTCTAATAATTCTTTTTGTTCAAACCATCCTGGCACCAGTCTTCCATTTGCATTCACGACTCTGTGGCAAGGATAGTCGCCATAGATTTCTACCTGACTTAAAATCTTTCCAACTAATCTTGCATTTTTCGGCCGACCTATGAGTTTAGCAATCTGTCCATAGGTAGCAACTTTTCCGCTTGGAATTTCACCAACTACTTCTAAAACTTCATAGATAAGTCGATCATCCATTTTTCTCACCCTCAATCACAAAGCGAATTTGTGTTTCACTCGTGAGTTCTGCCGTTAACTGCACGTCGTTAGTCTCGGCAATCTTCTGTGCGATGGAAAGCCCTAGTCCGCTACCACCTGTCGTACGATTTCTCGAACTATCTACTCGGTAGAAGCGATCAAAAATCTGACTCACCTGTTGTTTTGTCATCGGTTCGGTTTCATTTCCAATGGCTAATTGATTTCTTTTCGCCTCAACGGTAATCACCGGTTCACCGACCGTATACTTCATCGCGTTATCGAGCAAGATACGAATCAACTCCGTCATCGCACTCTTATTCGTTGTGATAATCGTTTGTGCCTCGCCAGTAAATTCTACCTGAAGTTCTTTTTCGTTTAAGACTGGTAAAATCTCTTCAACGATTGCTTTCGTAACGGCTACTAAATCGACTTCTTCTTTTGTCGCAGCCGCTTCTCCTTCGTCGTATCTTGAAAGAATTAACATCTGCTCTACAAGAGAGTTCAGACGCTTAATTTGGCGTTTGTTACTATCGACAAATTTAGCTTCTGTACCCATCATTGCGAGTAAATCCGTATTGGCTGAAAGGACCGCTAACGGTGTCTTAATCTCATGACTGGCATTGGCGATAAATTGTTGCTGACGCTCTACGTTTTCCACAAATGGACGAATTGCACGGTTAGATGCAAGACGAACGAGTACGTATACAACGAGTATACATAAAATAAATACGGTTAACGTGACCATCAATAATCTTGAATTCTGCTGAACTTCACGATGCGCATCAATAAACACTACCATCGTTTCAGAGTCTGTTTTGGATACTTGGTAACGTAGATCGCCTTCCCAGCCACTAGTAGCAGTTCCTTGTGCAATTAGAAGCGCTTTGTCAGACAATGTATCCTCATCAATAGAAACTAGATGTGTTTTATCCACAGATTTAATCGCATTATTCGCTATTTTCACCACTGCATAACGGATGGATAATTGGTCATCTTTACGAAACTCCTGACCTTTTGGAAATCCATGCTCTGGGTGTTCTTTTGGTCCGCTACCATCTGGAGCTTCAGGAAAAACTCCGTCATTTTCAATGAGCATTGTCGAGAGTCGATCCACTTGTGCTTCTGTTTGCCGATAGTTCAGTACGTTTACCGCCACTAACACAACCAGTAGCACTGCCGTAAACGACAGCATGGCACTTTTTACAAAGCTTTTTTGTAGTTGTTTAAACATGCAAGCTCCCCTTTTATTAACTATCATTCATTTTTTCAACTGTAATTAGGCTTCTACCATCAACTGATAGCCTAGACCACGTGCGGATTTAATCGTCACGTTTGCCTCAATACTTGCTAATTTCTTACGAAGAGATGAGATATTCACCCATACGACATTGATTTCCGCATCTGAGTCGAGTCCCCATACTTTTTCCATAATTAAATCTGTTGATAATACTTGATTGCTATTCATCATAAAGTATTCCATCAATTGGAACTCTTTATTGTTCAACAACACTTGTCCACTCGCTGATTCCATTGTGAACTTATCGCGGTTAAGCTCGACATTTCCGATATTCATCACAGAAGCCACAAAGACATTCGGACGACGAAGCAATGATTTCACACGCGCTAATAATTCAGGCGCTTCGAACGGTTTCGTTAAATAATCGTCCGCTCCTTCTTCAAGCCCTGTCACTTTATCTTCTAATTGGCTTTTTGCCGTTAACATCAATACTGGCGTCGCATTTCCGCCTGCACGTAATTCACGCACCACTTCGATTCCTGATTTCTTTGGCATCATGACATCCAGCAAGATTAAATCATACGGTGTTGATTCGGCATAAAACAACGCATCCGCCCCGTCGTGAACCACTTCCACGCTATACTTTTGCATTTCAAGCATCATCTTCAGCGCTTCTGCTAAATCAATTTCATCTTCTGCTACTAAAATTCTCATAGTCGCACCTCTTCTTTTTTCTTCAGTATACGTTTCGTACTTAAAATTTACCTAAATCGACTTACACGTGTTCTCAAATGAGACTAGTAGCTCACGCAATTGTTGCTTTTGGTTGCAGTCCAATCCACGCAATGTATGTTCCATCATTTGATGTTGCGCTGGAATTAAATCATCGAGCAACTTCTTCCCTTTTTCTGTTAATGAAATATGTTTTGTCTTCCAGTCTTTTTCAATCGCAATTAATTCCAACTTGTCTAGATGACGAATGCAATGCGTAATATTTCCCTGCGTCAAATTCAACGTTTGCGCAATCGTCTTTTGATCCATCGTTTGATTTCGGAAAATCAGATGTAACACTTCAAAATGAGTCGGATTCAACCCCACTTCTTTTAATGACATCGAAAAAGTTTTCAAGTTCTCATTGTAGATTTTCATAATCATCATCCAAATCTCATGAGACACATTCATTTTTTCAGATTCTGTAACCATACAAACACCTCTTTCACCGTTTACTTTACTATTGAAATGACCTCCTGTCAAACGCTCTCTCCGTCCCCGCACCCTCTTTTTTCCACTCTTAGCTCCTAGAGAAATTGGTTTAACCAAAACCAGGTCCCTTTACTGAAAAAGAGTAAGAAAAACGAGCGACTTCACTCTTCAGTACCCAAAAATTCTAACAGCTCCGATTTCCCTTTAATTTTATTAAGATATGCGCACTCTCTCCATCTCCGCACCCTCTTTTCCCCCTCTTAGCTCCTAGGGAAATTGGATTAACTAAAACCAGGTTTCTTGACTCAAAAAGAGTAAGAAAACGAGTGGCTTCAAATTCTATAGTAGTCATTGTAGCGATTGTAATCGATGTGAATTACTGACACTTGGAATTTATTCCTAGTGTCAGTTTGAAGCTCGATAGACCTGAGACCCAGGCTCAGGTCGGTACAGCACTAATGACTACTATAGAGGTATTTGAAGACACGAAGTGTCTTACTCTTTTTCATGAGCACAAAAAAGAGCCCTGGTTTCAGGTTAAACCAGGACTCGGAAAGCACAATTCCCCTAGTGAGCTATCCAAATTTTTTTCTGACGAATCAGCGCCACACACGCAATCACTACCACAATGAAAGTTCCGAGTGCTGCTGTTCCGTTTACAGTGAGAGAATATAACCATGGGCTCATTCCTTCTGGTGCATATTTACCCCAGAAAATAACCCCGGCAATATAGTGGAAGAAGTAGCGAACGCCTACTCCTACAAAAGCTGCAGTACAAGCTAACGTAATCGCAGTTGTATATTTCTCAGCTTTTAACGCTTTTTGGAACGGACCATATAGAAGTCCTGCAAGTCCCATCACTGCAAATGCAATGACATATTCGATGAGTACTTGTTCAACAGACAAGAATGACACTTTACCTACTGCAAAGTGGAGTAATCCCCATAGCAAACCTGCTGCCAAACCTGGTGTCAAGCCGCGGCGTAGTGAAAAAATAACAAGAACAATTGCTCCCCACGACGGTGTAAACCACCCAGCAAAGTCCGGAATAAAGGACAACGCCATTGACAACGCTGCAATAATTGCAGCTTCTACCCATACTAAAACATTTCTCTTCATGAAAAAAGAGCCTCCTTCGTTTATTGAAAAACACAAAGAGACTCCGTCTAAAACTTCGAAATCAAATACAATTCCTACGCACGTACTAACGTAACAGGTTCAAGGGTTTGTAACAACATCTCAGCCAAAATGGCACCCCTTTGTACTTTTCACATATTTAACTGTTTCTAATATACTACTGTAGAGCATATTTAGCAAGCATTATTTACTATGCTTGTGAATTTTTCTTATTGACAATCACTAACATTGATCCTGCTAGAAGCGCCACTACTGCTGCCCAAACTCCTACAGTTTTTGTACCTGTATTAGGAAGTTCTGGTGCTTCTGTTGTAGTTTCTACTGTTGTTGGTGCAACTGTTGTTTCTACTGTTGTAGCAGCAGTTGTCGTTGGAGCTTCTGTCGTCGTTGTTGACGTAGTAGACTCCGTAGTCGTTGTTGTAGTTGTCGGAGCAACGGTAGTCGTTGTTGATGTTGTAGACTCAGTTGTCACCGCACTTGTTGTTGGCTCCTCTGTTGTTGTTGACGTAGTAGATTCCGTTGTTGTTGTACTTGTTGTTGGAGCCTCTGTCGTCGTTACAATTGTCGTTGGAGCTTCTGTCGTCGTTGTTGATGTTGTTGCTTCTGTTGTCGTAGTAGTTGTTGCAGTCGTTGTAGTTGTCGTAGTTGTTGTTTCAGCTTTATTGACAATTTCCTTACGAGCTACTTTACTTGCATCAAAATCTGCTGCATTTACGACTACATCGTCTTCTAATAGTTGGAATCCTGAAGGAGCTTTTGTTTCGCGAATAATGTATTCGTCACGTAATAAGTTTGATACTTTTGCAGTACCATCTGCTCCTGTTACTAATTTACCAACTGATTTACCAGTTACTTTACGGATAACGTCAAATTCAGCGTTTGCTAAAGCTGACCCATCGTCCCCTTTTTTATCGATCACAATTTCAAATGTGTAACCATCTGCTGAACCACTAGCTGTTTGATATACATATGTTGATTCCTTTGCATCAATGCGTGTTTTGTTTGCATCTAAGCTTGCATAGTTCACGAATGTTTCCCCTGAAGCTGGCGCATAAGGAACACGCACTTGATATTCGATTAAGTAACCATCTGATTTAGCAACTTCGCCTAATTTTACTGTAAAGCTCTTGTTATCTGCTGCGAAAGCCACTTCTTTATCTGTTACGAGTTGTTTATTCTTCAAGCCCAGTTTTCCGTCTTTACCTTCGCTCCAGACACCTTTATAAACTTTCACGCTTGAAGGAATATATTCCATGCCTTCTGTTTGCAATTGGTCTGTTACGATAGCATCTGAAAATGCTTGTTTTGTCGCATTGACACGTAACTCATATGTACGAGTAATGCTGCCATCTTCTGCTGTTTTTGTTCCCCAGCTCACTTTGTCGAACTCTTTATTTAAGTCTCCTGGGACAAATACATAATCAAATTCACCGACTGTTTTTGTTTGTTTGTCGATTGTTAATTTTACTGGAATTTTTGTGTTTTCATGTTGTTCTGTAATATCTACACGTACTGCAAATTTTAAGTTTCCTGTAATGTCTGAACGTTTTTCAACGAAATCTGTATACGTTAATGTAATGGTTTTTGTATCACGATTAATGACCGCATCTGCAATCACATCACCTGCATCATTTGTAATTTTAAATGTTTGATTTTCAATAAATTTCAAGTTGTCTGGCAACTTAATGACCGTCGTATCACCCTTAGCGGCTGTCGACGGAACCCCAAAATTCATCTCCACACTAATATCTGTGTATTGGTCTGCTGGCGATTTTGCTGGTGTCACTACTTGTTTTGTCACATTAAGCGCCACTTCTTTCGCCGATACTGCTGGACTCTTTAATCCTCCCAAAATAAGGAATACAGTTAAAAGTCCTAAAAATAAATAGAATACCTTTTTCATGTTTTTCCCTCCATTTTTTTGAAAACACTTTATCAGTATATACTGGTTTCCTATCAGGTGCAACTTTTTGATTTTAATTCTCGAAAAAGTTATCGTTTATTAACATTTGTCATGTAAGCGCAATGCTTTTCCACAAAAAAAGGCTCCTAGGAATGCCCTAGGAGCCGAAATTCAAATCTTTTTATTTAGCTTTGTCTTTTTTAGAAAGTGTCACGTTTAATCATAACTCACCGATAACATCACCGAAAATCCAAATCGCAATAAATACTATCGGATGAGCGACTACAAAAGGAATTACTCCTCGTGCACTCTTACAGTTTTGTAACCACTACTTGTGGTAATAGTTCTTCGATAAATGTTTTTTCTGCAATTCCTATAGAGAAGGCTGTCGCACTTCCTGTAGCGGCTCCTTGTTTCAAGCTCGCTGCGTAATCTTTGGTTTCAATAAATTTCGCCATAAAGCCTGAAAGCATTGAGTCACCGGCTCCAACCGAGTTCACAAGAGTCCCTTTTGGAACGTTGGATGTATACACTTCTCCAGTTTCAGTGATAAGCATCGCGCCATCTCCACCGCGAGAAATTAACACATTACGTGCTCCCATTTCTTGGAGTTTTTTCGCATAATCTACAATCTGCTCTTCCGTTTCAATTGTCACCCCAAAAATCTCACCTAACTCATGATGGTTTGGTTTGATAATGAATGGGTGATATAGAAGACATTTCGTTAATAAATCTTTTGTTGTATCTAACACTAATTTTACGCCTTTATCGTCGCATAATTTCGCAATCGTTGTGTACGCCGAGTGATCCATTCCGTTACCAGCATTTCCGGCTAAGAATACCACGTCGCCGTCTTGTAAGTTTTCTTCGAAGTACTGCACTAAACGAGCAAAATCTTCAGCTTTCACCACTGGGCCATTCGCGTTGATTTCTGTCTCTTCGGTACTCTTTAGTTTCAAATTAATACGTGTAACACCATCGATTTCGATGAAGTTCGTATGAATTCCTTCCGCTTGCAACGCTTCTTTAATGAAGTTCCCTGAGAAACCTGCCAAGAAACCTGTTGCTGTATTGTCGAAGCCTAATCGTTTCAAGATGACAGACATATTAATGCCTTTTCCACCTGCCACGTAGTTTTCTTCTACAGAACGGTTTAAGGTGCCAAGTTCGCAGTTTGGAACTTTAACAACAAGATCAATCGCTGGGTTAAACGTAATCGTGTAAATCATGCTATCTCTCCTTTTTTATGCGTCCATTTCAACAAGACGAATGCTTCCTGCCATACGGTAACGTAAGTCAGCTTGCTCCTTCGTCGTGTTTGTGACCATGGTTACTTGATGAAAATCCGCAACCTTACAGAGACTTACTTTAGCAAATTTGCTTGAATCGGCCAAGACATATGCCTGATTACACTTGCTAATCGCGATTTTTTTAATCGTTGCTTCCTCTTCGTCTGGAGTCGTATATCCATAGCTTAAATCGACCCCGTTCATGCCAAGGAACGCCTTCTTGAAGAAATACTCACGTAATTGATTTTGCGCAAGTGTTCCCACAACGGCACTCGTTTCTGTTTTTACTTGCCCACCAAGAAGCACTGTTTTAATGCCATAATCCGCTAAAAGGTGTGCTTGTTGCACGCCGTTTGTAATAACAGTGACGTCTTTTCCTTCTAAATGCGGAATCATGCGAAGTGTTGTCGTTCCCGCATCCATGTAAATCGTTTCGCCTTTTGTCACAAGTGACGCCGCATAGCGACCGATGCATTCCTTCTCGCGTCGGTTTGAACGTTCCTTTTCTTTTGTGGTTGGTTCATACTCTTTTGAATAAACACGTTTGGCACCGCCATGCACACGAATCAATGTTCCTTCCTCTTCTAATAAAGAAAGGTCACGACGAACCGTCGATTCAGAAGCACCCAGCGCCTCCATTAAGTCTCTTAGGTGTACTGTATCTTCCTTTTCTAATAAGTCCAAAATGATTCTTCTACGTTTTTCAGTAAGCATAAAGCTCCTCCTACAATCGACAAATATTAGTTGAAGCTTCAGCCCTCAAACAGTCAAAAACTTCCATATGTATATAATATAGTTTATATAAACAATTACATTCCTTATATAATATAAAATTATATACTCCTAGGTGCAAGTAATTTAGGCGTTCGAATCTAATCAAAATTACAGTATTTGAGATATTTTCCGAGAAAATTAGATAATATTCTTTTATACGATTTTTTATATACTCATACTCTTTTCAATCAACATAAAAAAGACGCCAGAGATTCCCCTGACGCCCTAACTGTTCGCTAACGTTTTATTTATTTTTCTTCTGTTTTTTCGTGTGGCAAGATTAAGTTTAAGACGATTCCAGCAATCGCACAAAGCGCTGTCCCTGATAAAGTGACAGGCCCTACTTCGAGCACTGCTGCACCAAGTCCAAGGACTAACATTGAACTTGCGATAATGAGATTTCGCACTTGTCTGAAGTCCACTTGTTTTTCGATTAATACTTTCAACCCATTTGAAGCAATAACCCCGTATAAGAGAATCGCCATTCCACCAAGCACCGCATTTGGAATCGTACGAATTAGTGCTGTGAATTTACCAAAGAAGCTGAATCCAATCGCAATTAATGCAGCGTTACGAATGACCGATACAGATGCGATACGCGTTAACCCTACAACCCCAGTATTTTCACCGTAAGTCGTATTGGCAGGTCCTCCAAGGAAGGCAGACACGGCTGTTGCCACCCCATCCCCGATAAGCGTGCGGTGTAGGCCTGGGTCTTTCAAGAATTGACGTCCGCAGATTTCACTTAATACAGTGTGGTCCCCGATATGTTCGGCAATTGTTACGACCGCAACTGGTAGAATCGCCCAAGTTTCAGGTCCGAAGTATAAGTTATATTGATGGAAGAATCCGTTCGTATCGAATGGTAAGTATAATTCTGGCAATGCAATCCATTGGGCGTCGATGACTTTTGTAAAATCCACGAGTCCAAAGAAGATAGCTACGATATATCCACCGATAATCCCGAATAGGAATGGGATGATTTTCAAGAAGCCTTTTGCTTTTGTATTAATAAATGCTGTGATGAGGAATGTTACGACGGCAACCGTCATCACTCTCCAGTCTCCATCTTTGACAAATCCGGCATTGGTTACCGCACTATTGGCAAGCCCTAACCCGATAACGATAATCATTGGTCCGATGACGATTGGTGGTAAGAGTCGGTTAATCCAATTCGTTCCCAAGAATTTAACAAAAACGGCTACAACCACATACAGCAGTCCGACTAACACAACCCCTGTTTGCGCAGCGTCTGGTTTTCCATCCATTTGCGCCATCGCAAACTGCATTGCCGTAAGAAAAGCAAAAGAGGATCCCAAGTAAACAGGCACTTTAAACTGCGTCGCAACCATATAGATTAGCGTTCCTAATCCTGACGCAAATAAAGCAACCGATACTGGCATCCCCAATACTAACGGCACTAAAACAGTGGCACCAAACATCGCAAACACGTGCTGTAAACTCAGAAACAGTCCAGGCACGAGCTCCGGTTTTTGATCCACATCCAACAACAGATCGACTTTCGAAGTTTGTAACTCCATTTTACCCTCTTTTCCGGGCGTTTTTGTGCACACAAAAAGCCCTATGTTTTTAAGCGTAGGGCTAGTCTAATAAACGTGATCTTAGCCTTTCTCACCTCTCTGGATGAGTTTAAAAGCCCTTGCTAGCAGATAGTGTATCACACCTAAATTGAATTTTCTATACTTTTTTCTGTTTTTTTGAAACAAAAGTATTGTACCCAGTATCAATCCCCGTTACAATGGTAACAAGCAACCCTTAAAGTTGCCCAGTCTAACTTTATGGAGGGATCATTTATGGTCAAATCAGTAGAAACTATCACAGAATTAATCGGGAACACTCCCCTTGTGAAACTAAACCGTTTAGTTTCAGACGATTCTGCAGATGTATATGTAAAAGTCGAGTCGTTTAACGCCGGTGGATCTGTCAAAGATCGTATCGCTTTAAACATCATCGAAACAGCTGAGAAAGATGGCTCGCTAAAACCTGGCGATACAATCATTGAAGCTACAAGTGGAAATACAGGTGTAGGACTTTCACTAGTCGGTGCTGCAAAAGGATATAAGGTCATTACCATCATGCCTGAATCCATGTCTATCGAACGTCGTCAATTAATGAAAGCATACGGTACAGAAGTATTATTAACGCCTGCTGCGGATGGATTCGGCGCTGCCGTTGCGAAAGCTGAAGAACTCGCTGCACAACCTGGCTACTTCTGGGCACGTCAATTCGACAACGAAGCAAACCCAGCTATCCACTATCAAACAACTGGGCAAGAAATTATTAAAGCCTTCGACGGAAAAACTCCAGATGCTTACATCAGTGGTATCGGTACTGGCGGTACAATCACAGGTGTTGGCCGTGCGTTAAAAGAAGTGAACAAAGACGTAGAAATCATCGGGGTTGAACCTGAAGAAGCACCATTCATTTCTAAAGGCCAAAAAGGAAAACACCGCATCCAAGGAATCTCTGCTGGTTTTGAACCAAGCATTATCGACCGCGAAGTCATCGACGGCTTTGAACTTGTTTCAAGTGACGATGCCATCGAAACAGCGAAAAACTTAGCTGCTAAAGAAGGTATCCTTGCTGGTATTTCTTCTGGAGCTGCTGTCACTGCCGCTCTACGTGTGGCAAAACGCTTAGGAAAAGGCAAATCTGTTGTGGTTCTATTACCTGATACAGGTGAACGTTACCTTTCAACAGGCATTTTCGGTGAAGCGTAATTCGTTCTAAAAATCATATAAGAGTCTCAGATCTGAAATTCAATCTTTTGAATATCTTCATAGTGATGGCAGTAGTTGTATCGGGTTGAGCCAAAGTCTCAACCCTACCAAGCTTCAAACAGGCCGTAAAACGGCCTGTAATTCACATTGGTTACACTCACTACTGCTCTCACTATAGAATTCAAAAGATTTCCATTTCGTATCTGAGACTCTTTTTGTATTTTGAACTCCTATTGAAAGACCTGATAGAGATGTATCATGCGTGATACGTATCATGCATGATACACTCTACTCTTTTTGTATCAATTTTGATACGTATCATTTTTGATACAACTCAACTTTTCGATGTAACTTTTTTGTTACGTAACATAATTGTTACACTCAAGGCAAAACAAAAACCACCTTGGAATTTTTTCCAAGGTGGTTTCACTTTTAAATTCGATTAAGCTTCTTGTGCTTCAGCTTCTTTTTTATTTCCGAATTTCTTAGCAATATACGCTGTTAAGATTGGAGTTAAAATAGCTGTTACGATTACTGAAGCTGTAATTTGAGTCGTTGCTGTTGCTTCGATTCCTTTGAATGAGGCATCCACTGCTGAAAGTGCAGCTGGTGTAGCAATAGCGCTGGCTGCTGTACTTGAGATGGCAGCACCGGCAACCCCGTTACCACCTGTTAAGCGGTCTGCGGCGATTGATGCAATACCACCGACAGCTGTAGTGATCACCCCTAGTAAAATACCAGGTAGACCACCTTCAAGAATTTGGCCAAAGCTCATGTTAGCCCCTAAACAGAAACCAACGACGATAATGATGGCTGTAATCCCGTTTGAAAGAACTTTCTTCATGTATGGGAAGGCATTTCCTAACGCAATCCCTAACACAAGTGGCAATACAGTTCCGACTAAGTTCCAAATCGAGATGTTTGCAAGACCGGCACTACTTAATACGGCCATTGTTACCATTGGTCCCACACTTAGTGTTGTAATCCCAACGGCACCAGCGTCGATTTCATCCCCGTATACATCTACAATACCCGCATACATTGCGTTATTGGCTACTGAAATGGCACCGATAACGGCAACGGCGCTAAGTCCGAGGAAGTTGTCATTGAATACTTTCGCAACCAATAACCCTAAGACTACAGATACCGCAATTTTCGCTAAAATAATCGCTGCCCCACGTCCAACGGCTTTTGGTGTGTTTTTAAGAGAAATGGTACCCCCGATAATGAAGAGGAATGCCCCAACAAGTGGTCCTGCACCTTTCACGATTGGAGTGGTAAATCCACCAATTTGTAATATTTGAGGAAAAAATGTATTAATCACACATCCAATAAACATTGGAATAATGATTGTATCCCCAGGAATTTTAATCTTTTTCATACTGTTCACAATCCTTCTCTGATTTGGAATAAGACTCTAGCTAAAATCAGCCATCTAATGTGATACCGCCATCGCAGTCACCGATTTCCCCTGTAACGAAGCTTGCAAGGTCGCTTGCGAAGAAGAGAATCATTTGAGCAATTTCAACTGGTTCTGCACGACGTCCAAGAGGAATCATGTTAAGAACTTTTTGGCTCTTTTCTTTGTCTTCTGATAAGGCAGTTGTCATTTCTGTATGAGTGAATGAAGGACATACAGCGTTACATGCGATATTGTATTTACCGCCTTCTTTAGCAACGGCTTTTGTTAAACCATTTAAACCAGCTTTAGAAGAAGCATAAGCAGCAGTACCTAATAATCCACCACCAAGTTTAGCAGCAACTGAAGATACGTTTACGATACGTCCACCTTTGTTTGCTACAAAGTGAGGGAAAATTGTGCTAATTGTTGAGAAGCATCCTGAAAGGTTGATGCGGATAGTTCTTTCCCATTCTTCGTATGTTAATTGGTCGAAAGGTTTCGCACTAATAACCCCAGCACAGTTCACTAAGATGTCTACTTTGCGTTCTGCTAAAATTTCATTCATGCTTTTTACGATAGATTCATGATTCCCTAAATCCATGTATTTGAAGCTTGTGTGTTCTGGTCCGAACTCTTCAACTGTTTTGTTTGCTGCAGCTTCATTAATATCTGCAATGACTACAAAACCGCCGCCGTTAACGATACCACGAACGATTTCTTTACCAATACCATTTGCCCCACCAGTGACAATGGCAACTTTACCTGTGAAATCCATTAGATCACGTCCTTTGATTTGATATGTTCATTGTATCACTAAATTATGAAGTTTCGCCTTATTTTATGGTTAACATTTGTTAACTTTTTAACGTATTTTTGATGAACTATATGTTCCGCTACACTCCTAAAAACCGCAGTACCAAAAGGTTTCTGCAAAATAAAACAGCCTACAAATAAATTGTAGACTGTTTTGTGTACCATAAAAAATTTTTTATTTTTTTAAAATTGAATATAAACATTATATGAGCAAACTTCTCTCAAATAATGAACTAAATCAATGATATTGTCCTTTAAATCGCCAAGAGGAACTTCTTCTACTTGCTTACGGCCTCCATTAAAGAACGTCAATCGATATTTCCCGCCCCATTTTGATTTTTGGCGAAGAACGGATGCGCTAACGGCTTTTTCTAAGTCCACTACCCTAAACTCTGTTCCATAAGAAACTAAAATTCCATCTTTGACAAGTACGCCAAGTTTTTCATCCAGATACTCCGCATCATCCAATAAACGCTTCATATCATATTGGTAGTCAGGGAAAAGCTCATCAAAACGATCGTAATGTTGTTTGATGCGACGAACGCGAACGATTTGCCACCCCAATACAATGACAAAGAACACAATCGCTACAAGTAACATCACGATATCGACAAACCTTTCCGCACTGTTCGTAATGGTTAAATAATGCTTTGTGTCCAATTTGTCGAGAGGCGCCTGCACAGAAAGTGAGCTAAGTTTGAATTTCTGTTCAAAGGCTTCCTTCATCTCTTGCGTAATAAGTGTTTTGACGCTTGATCTTCCTGTTTTCTTCTTCTCAGGAACTACGCGTATATTCAAGTAGAAGTCTGATGAGGCAAGCGCATTCGTTTTCTCAGAAAGCGCGTCTTTAAACTCTAGAATTTGTTTAATTTCAGAAGCATCTGTTTTTAAGAACGACACTCCATAATTGTGTTTCACTAGATAATATGTTTCATCGTCTATCTCAAGCGGGCTTGGGTCAATATCTAACACTTTAATCGAGCTAGATGAGGAATCATTTTCCATTTCATAAATAACTCCATTTTCGTATAAGTCACGTCCGCTCATAAAACCAAACGACACTACAACGCCCACCATCGCCACTATTAATCCCAACAGAACGGTAAGAATCCACATCCCCCATGTTCTTCTAAATATCCCTTTATTCAAAAATATTCCACCTTCAATTTCTATTTCTTATCCTAGGAGTCTAAAATCCACTTTCAATCCTAAATTGTATTCTTCGTTTAAATATTCCACAAGCTCTTTGAGACGTAATAATTGTCTTCTAAAGAGAATCGAATCGTATTTCTTATTTGCATATTCAAAACGTAAATGAACCTTCATACCGCCTTTTCGTCTGTTTTCAAAAACTAAGTAAGCCTTGCTGACTTCTGATAAGTCGATGACCGTAAAGTTAATGTCGTAGCTTACAAGAATGCCTTCCATCACAAGAATCTTGAGTTTCGGATCAACGTATTCTGCATCATCCAGCAACTGCTTCATATTGTTCGCATACTCAGGGAAGTACGCATCAAATCGAGCATACTGCGCCTTCAAGCGACGCGTTTGATAAATTTGGAACCCGATGAGCCCAAGAACGATGGCAAGCATGACAAACGTGAATGCCGAATCTCCCCATTGATCTTCAGAAGTAGTCAACTTCAAGATTCTGGATTCATCGATTTTCGTCTTGGAATTTTCTGAATATAGCGAGCTCTCTTTATATTTCTTGTAAAAGGCTTCTTTCATCTCCGGTGTTACATTCACCTTGACGTTAGAGCCTTTCCCTTTTCTTTGTTCTGGCGTTACACGCACACTCAAATAAAGATTATCGCCTGCAAGTGCATTTTCACCGTTTCCGGCAGCCTTCTTGGCTTCTAAAACATTGTTCAATTCATCTTTTTTTGCCTCGAAAACCGCAACACCTCGTTCGTGTTTCACTAAATAATAGTTGTGTCCATTCAACACGAGTGGTTCTGGATCGATGTCCATTACCTTAATCGCTACTGACGAACCTTTATCGTTGACATAGTAAACTTCATTGGCTTTGTATAAGTCTTCCGCGCTCTGGAATGATTTGAATCCCGCACGTGCAATAATCACCATCACTACAACCATTATCGCTACTACAACCCATATTGGACCTATTCTTCTTCCATACCCTTTATGCATTTTGAACCCTGCTTTCTATTGAATTTTTTGTCTCATCTTCATTAAACCGATACCCACTACCATTGAAACGGTATCGATATTTTGGTTCCTTCTTTTTCATTCAAATAATCCACCAATTGGCGAACATTTTCTGGACGATTCTTCAATTGAATGGTTACATTCTTATTCCCTCCAAAAGCAAAATCAATGGCATAGGTGACACTGCTTTTTGCCTTTTGGCGACGAACTTCAACATTTCGTACTTCCCGCAGCTTAATCACTCTAAAATCCTTATTATAGCAAACGAACTTGTGATCCTTAACCAGAACTTTTAGCTTAGGATCATTAAAATCCGCATCCGTTAGTAAAGCCTTCATATTTTGAGTGTATCGTGGAAACTCTTTATCAAACGCCTCGTATTCTTCCTTCAATGTACGTACTCGTCTTTTCGCTCCGAAAAAGAAGGTCACGGCTAAAAGAATCGCAAAGAGTGTAACCCCCGATTCTAACAAACGATTCGTAAAGGATGTCAGTGTTAAATAGTGAAGGAAGTCCAGCGGTAGAGAGTCCCCGACCGGTAAGAGCGTTCCCTTCCTATATTGGGTCCCAAAGGCTTCAAACAATACTGCCGGTATATGAACGGTAGTACTTCCCCTACGCCCTTTTGTTACTGCTGGCGTTACTCGAACATTTAAATAAATATTGGCTTCTTTTAAAGGCTCCCATCCATCTGGATTTTCCTTTTTCAAGTCGAGTAATTGTTGAATGTCTTTAGCCTTCACTTGAAGTGGTGTAACCCCATTTTCATGCTTCACTAAGTAATATTCTTTTCCATCATAAGTCAGCGGTTCTGAATCAATATCCAACACACGAATCGCAACAGAAGTACCAGCATCATTCAAATGATAAATGTCTCCAGCCTTATAGAGCGACTCTCCTCCCATGTATCCTTTCACAGTCCCAGAGAAAAAGAAAACCCCTATCAGTATCCAAATGAGAGCCGAACCCCATAGGAAGATTGTTCTTCTCACATACCCTTTATGCACCTTAATTTCCTACTTTCTATTGCTATTATTTCCAATCGTCCCTAATCTTAACTGGGGCAAAATAAGCCACTTTTCGAACGAGACGATATCCGTCTTCTAATGTCTTACCATACGTATTTGGAATAAAGGAACGTCTTTTTTTCTTAAACATGAACTTAATTCCATAATACACACGGCGTCCTGTACGTGTACGATAAAGATGAATTTCTTTGAGTTCTTTTAGCGGGATCACTGTGAAATGGCTTCCGTAAAAGATCAGTACTTCATCTACAATCATCGCTTCAAATTTTTCATCGACATAGTCTGCTTTTTCTTTAAAGTCTTTTTGTTCCCATTCGTTATTTGGGAAGAGTGCATCAAGTTTCTTGAATGCGAAATAATATTTCACCCATAATCCGACGACTTGCCCTAGTAGAAGGAGCACGATAGCCACCATTGCTAGCTGGAATAAGAGAATTGGATGACTCCAAACGTCTACATCTTGGTAAAAATTAAATTGTTCAAATGTTTTAAAATCCAGCATTAGAGCAATTGCTAAGAGAGCGATACTCCCTGCAAATACCATTAAAATGCCTTTCATTCGAGAAAAAATTCGTTTAAACATTTATACACCTCGTTTGTATTATGTATGTATTATACTAAGTTTTTCTTTATTTGTATAGCTTTAACGGTTGAAAACACAAAAAGAGTGAGAAGAAATGGAAGCACCTCTTCTCACTCTCATAAACCTTAACGATTAAGCGTCTGCCTCTTCGCGTTTCGCATTAATTTCATCAATTAACCCTTGTAATTCTGCTTCGTCGAAATGATATTTCTCACCGCAGAAATGACACACAACTTCTGCACCGTGGTCTTCGTCAATCAAGTGTTGTAAGTCATCCACCCCAATCGACATCAACCCTGCGCTGAAACGTTCACGCGTACATCCACAATGGAATTTCACAGGCATTTCTTCTAACTCACGAATGTTTTCTTCGCCGAGTAATCGATTTAAAATATCGCGCGGTGATTCTTGTTGGTCAATTAATTTTGAAACCATTGGAATCTCGCTAATACGACGTTCGATTTCTGAAATCGTCGCTTCGCTCGCACCTGGTAATAATTGAATCATAAAGCCACCTGCTGCACGAACCGTTTCATCTGGATTCACAAGAACCGATACCCCAACAGCTCCGTTGATTTGTTCAGAGACTGCTAAGTAATACGTAAAGTCCATTCCAAGTTCACCGTCCACGATTGGCACTTGACCAGAGAATGGTTCTCTCATATTTAAGTCTTTGATGACGGTAATCGTTCCGTTTGTTCCAACGACACCACGGACATCTAATTTTCCTTTGTCGTTTAACTCAAGGCTCACATGAGGGTTTGTGATATAACCACGCATTTCCCCACGACCATTCGCATCGGCCATGATTTTCCCACCAGGGCCATCCCCGTTCACTTGAACCGTGATACGTTCGTCACCTTTTAAGCTACTTGCTAATAATTGTGTTCCGATGATCGTACGTCCCATCGCTGCTGTTGCAGAACTCCAAGTGTCGTGTCTGCGTTGCGCTTCTGCGATTGCGTCTGTGGCAACCATGGCAACGGCTTTGACCTCATCATTGAACGCCAATACTTTTAATAATGAATCTGCCATTTGTCTCTCCTTTTTTAAAGGAAAAGAGCTGTGACAACAGCCTCAGCTCTCCTACCCTTTGTGTTATTCGTTTTCTGTTGGTCCTTCAAGGTCGCTTGGAGCTTCCGTCACATCTGCAACTTCCACTTCTTCGCCCTCATCTGGAACCTCTTTGCCTTCTGCTTGTTCCGCATCGCGTTTCGCTAAGGCTTTTTTCGTTTCTTCAAAACTTGCCGCTTCTGTCTCGCTTGGATATTCATCTTCAGCGACTGGAGCTGGCATTTCACCTGTTTCGAAAAGTGATTTAATTGTACGTTCATCTAATGTTTCTAATTCTAGAAGTTTTTGAGCAATTAATTCTAATTGGTCTTTATGTTCTTCAAGAATTTGAAGTGCTTTTTCATGCGCTTCTTTCATAATACGACGTACTGCATTGTCGATTTCAAAGGCCACTTGATCTGAGTAACCTTTTGTTTGACCATAGTCACGTCCGATAAATACTTGATGATTTCCTTCGTATTGAACAGTTCCTAATTCGTCCACCATTCCGTACTCTGTAATCATGCTACGAACGATACCTGTTGCTTGTTCAAAGTCGTTAGAGGCTCCTGTAGTCTTCACGCCAAAGATAAATTCTTCAGCAGCACGACCACCAAGAAGTCCAACTACTTGTTCGAACAATTCTTCTTTTGTCATTAAGAAACGATCTTCTTTTGGAAGCATAATCGCATATCCGCCAGCGCGTCCACGAGGGACAATCGTTACTTTATGAACCACACGCGCATCGCTTAAGACCATACCAACGATTGTATGACCTGCTTCGTGGTAAGCCACCATTTCGCGTTCTTTCTTGCTGATAGCACGGTCTCTCTTAGCCGGACCAGCAATCACACGGTCATGTGCTTCATCCACGTCTAATGCGTCGATAGCATTTTTATCACGACGAGCCGCTACTAAAGCTGCTTCGTTTAATAAGTTTTCAAGTTCAGCCCCAGAGAAGCCTGGAGTTTGTTGGGCGATCACTTTTAAGTCCACGTCTTTTGCAAGTTTCTTGTTACGAGCGTGTACTTTCAGAATCGCTTCACGGCCTTTCACGTCTGGACGACCTACTAAGATTTGACGGTCAAAACGTCCTGGACGAAGTAAGGCTGGGTCTAATACGTCTGAACGGTTTGTTGCGGCAATCACGATGATTCCCTCAGTTCCTTCGAACCCGTCCATTTCAACTAGTAATTGGTTTAATGTTTGTTCACGTTCGTCGTGTCCGCCGCCCATTCCGGCACCACGTTGACGACCAACGGCATCGATTTCGTCGATAAAGAT
The DNA here is from genome assembly GCA_018364485.1 of Granulicatella adiacens. Lineage (GTDB taxonomy): Bacteria > Bacillota > Bacilli > Lactobacillales > Aerococcaceae > Granulicatella > Granulicatella adiacens_A. The sequence continues at coordinate 5,753 of JAGZLX010000019.1, read as the reverse complement.
AATTGCTGGAGCGTTTTTCTTCGCGTTTTCGAATAAGTCACGAACACGGCTTGCCCCAACCCCTACGAACATTTCTACGAATTCAGAACCTGAAATCGAGAAGAATGGTACGTTTGCTTCACCGGCAACGGCTTTGGCAAGAAGGGTTTTACCTGTCCCTGGAGGGCCCTCAAGAAGTACCCCTGCAGGAATACGAGCACCAAGCGCTGTAAATTTACGTGGGTCTTTTAAGAATTCCACCACTTCTACAAGTTCTTGTTTTTCTTCTTCGGCACCGGCTACATCAGAGAAGCGTACTTTCACGTTTTGTTTCTTCTGATTTGTTGCACGGCTCTTACCGAAGTTCATCGGATTGTTACGTCCGCCTTGCCCACCTTGGCTCATAAACATTGTATAGAGTAAGAATCCTAATACCCCAAGTGGTAATATGACTTGTAATAATACAGAAATCCATACGCCTGCTGAACTTTCTGGTAAAGTTTCAACCTTTGTATTTTTAGCTTGAGCCGCTTCATTGATTTCTTTAATCGTTGAGTCGTTTGGTAAGACTGTTGTTTTGAAGTTTGTGCTCTTTGTTGTACGGTTATCAAAAATAGATAAGCCATTTTGATTTTTAGCTTCTTGGGTCGTTTGCTCTTTCGGATTTGTATATTCCCCAGTAATGGTATATACAGAATTCGAATATTGCATCTTAATATCTTTGATTTCGCCACTTTTCAGACTTTGCATAAATTCTGTGTATGAAATATCCGCTGTAGGACCTTTTTGATCCCCATTAAACATTCCAACAAAAATGACAATAGCACCGAAAATCAAGATATACAGTAAGCTAGATCTTAATATTGATCGATTGTTATTATTATTCATTTTGCCTCCCCATCTTCTTATAAAAGAAGAACGATAGTTTACTTGACTACCGTTCTATCATAACATATTTGACTTTTATTGACGAATAGTTTAACTCTTTCTTAATCTTCGTAAAATTCAGGTTTTAAAACACCGATACATGGTAAGTTACGGTAGAATTGTTTGAAGTCTAATCCGTATCCTACAACGAATTTGTTAGGTACTTGAACCCCAACATAATCTGCTTCGATTGCTTCTTCACGACGTTCTGGTTTATCTAATAAAGTCACCACTTTTACGCTTGCTGCTTGGCGGTGTTTTAATAATTCAACCACGTGTTTTAAAGTACGGCCTGTATCGATAATATCTTCAACGATAATCACGTGACGATCTTTAACACTTTGACCTAGGTCTTTTAAGATACGTACTTCGCCGCTTGATTCGAATTCATTTCCATAACTAGATACATCCATGAAATCAATTTCTAAGTTGCAGTCCATTGCGCGGACTAAATCTGCCATAAAGAAAATAGCACCCTTAAGAATACAAATGACTAACGGATCTTTACCTCGGTAATCTTCCGCTAACGTAGCACCTAATTTCTTGATTGTTTCTTGTAACTGTTCTTCTGATACTAAAATTTCTGACATATCATTTTTTAACATGTGTGCACCTCGTTTTGTTTTCGTAAGATAGAATCATTTTACCAGTTTCCTCTTCAAAGAACAACGGTTTGGCATAGCGATAGCCCAAAATTGCACGAATTTTTTTCGAGGCGTCTTCCAACACCCAAATTTCCTTGCGTTCTTCGAGTGGAATCTTAGAATTGATAAACCAGCGTGAAAGTTTTTGATGTTTCGTTTCACTGGCATCCAGCGCAATCTTATCTCCTGGTTTGGCATGGCGAATCGTCAGTGGGAAGTCCTTTGGATAGACAGGAATAGTAAACTCGGAAGCCGTCTTTCCTGTAGTGAGCAAGATTTGTTCATCTTCGTTTGGACGAATTAAGGTATCTTCCGGTTTTTCCAATACATACTCGATATTTGGAACGACTTTTTGACGTCCCTTTTCAAACGAACATTCCTCGTAACGCTTCTTAAACTTCCAACCATTTGGGAGGTCCAGCGTGAGTTGTGCCTTGTCGGAACCAACCTTTTCTAGGATTTGCTCCATTTGCACTACCGAAATCGTCGTGTCCATTTGCATCAGCACTTGTTGCAAGAGCAGTCGTTGCATTTCGATTGGCTCTTTGAGAAAGGATTCCCGGTGGAATGTGACTTTCTTCTTTCCTCTTTGGAAGAGCTGTTCTTGTTTTTCTTCTAGGATTGGCATCAAGCACGCCACGGCATCTGCAATCATCTGCGCACTCTTTTGGAAGTGGCTTCCGGCATTTGGATTTTCCTCTTTTAAAAACGGAATGACATGATGACGGTATCTATTTCTTGTATAATCATCCGACTCATTCGATTCATCTTCTAAATAAGGAACGTCATATTTTTTTGCCTCTTGATAGAGTTCTTTTTTCTCATAAGATAAGAACGGACGTAAAATGTTCAACTCTTTTACGTAACGTTTTTCCTTCATCCCAGAAAGACCTTCCAGCGTACTTCCACGCGACCATTTCATCAAAACAGTCTCCATTTGGTCATCTTGGTGATGCGCCAATACTAAATAGTCCGCCTCATGCTTTTTCGTCACTGCGCGGAAGAAATCATATCTAAAATCACGTAACGATTTCTCAGAAGTCGTCTCTCCCTCTACTTCGTGCCAATGCTTTGTCTCGATTGGAATTTGATGAAGCTTACAATAACGATGAACGAGTTGCTCCTCATCCTCGGCTTGTGCTCTTAGTCCATAGTTGACATGGGCCACTACGAGTCGATCTTTTGCATCGTCTCCAAAAAGAGTGATCATCGCATTCAAAAGAACCATCGAATCGACGCCTCCGGATACGGCAAGCACATATTTTTTCTCAGTATAGTTTTCTACATTTCTTCTAAAAAACGCTGTTAGTTGATGTTGCATTGGCCTCTCCTTTCTGTCAAAAAAATCTCCTCCAGTTTTCACCAGAAGAGATTGATGGTTTCATTATGAACGGCGACCGCCACGGCCCCCACGTTTCCCTTCAGTGTTACGTTTCAATGAAGTTAAACGGTCTTCAGAGTCTTTCAAGAAGGAACTCATTAGAGAATCGAAATCTGTTGCTTTTGCTTGCGAAGGAGATTTCTTTTCGTATGGAGCTGAAGTTCTGCTAGCAGTGCGATTTTTCTTAAAGTCTTGAGAATCATTACGTGGTGTAAAAGGTTTCTTTGCACGTGGTTTGTCAGAAGAATCTTCTTTTGGTTTATCAACGGCACGACGAATTGAAAGGCTAATTTTGCCATCGTCCGCAATCGTCATGACTTTTACTTTAACCTCGTCTCCAACTTTTAAAACTTCTTTGATATCTTGAATGTATGAATCAGACACCTCGCTAATGTGAACAAGACCTGTCTTACGATCTCCTAAATCCACAAAAACTCCAAAATTTGTAATTCCAGTAACTTTACCAGGGATTACGTTTCCTACTTCGATTGACATATAAAAAGCGTTCCTCCTTCATTATTCCCTTTTCGATACACGCTTGACGTATCAAAAAGATTCATTGCCTAACGGTTTTGAGTCGTCACCTTAACAACAGTTTCCCCTTGTTCGACTTCTTCTTTTGCTTGTTGTGCTTTATGCTCTGCAGTGTCATTTGGCGTGCTGAAGATGATTTCTCCAGTTTTGCTTAAATAATATTCACTACGTGCTAACTTCGCGATATATTCATCGCTTTGAAGAAGTTCCACTTGCTGTGTTAACGATTCTTTTTGCTTTTCAGCAAATTCTTTTTCAGCTTTTGCTTGTTCAATTTTTTGATCTAATTGACTCGCTTGGCTAAATTGGTTCCCAATCCCGACAATCATTGATCCCGAAATGGCAATCACACCGACTAAAATGAGTTTCGTCCATAGTGAGTGACTCTTGAAAACGGGAGTAGAAGGTTTTTTCTGATTTAACTTGTTGTTCATTGAAATTACATTCGAATTTCTTTGTTGTGTTTCTTGCGTCACCTTAATTGTCTCCTTTTTTACTTATACAAACTGAGTATAACAAGAATGACGCTCATCGTCCATGGTTACACTAAGATTTTTTATATTTTTTTGAAAACTTATTTTGAACTTCTTTTTTTGTGGCAAAAATAGACCCCGTAGAAGAATCTGAAGACAAAAAATGATTCCGCAAAGACTAACGGATTCTATAATAACAGTAATGTGATACGCATCGAATGTGAATTACGCGGAGTAGGGCTTGTACCTTACTCCGCGTTTGAAGCTTCGAAGGTGAGAGACATAAGGCTCGAACCGGTGCAACATTACAGTTATTATGAAGACATCCGTTAGGAAAAGCGGAATCATTTGTTGTATATCTTTATTGTTTAGTTAACATCTTCGGTACGGAGTTTCACGCGTTTAATGACCACTTGATTTTCCGTTTCGCGAATGTAGTTTTTCAAGTTTTCGATAATGATTTCTTCGTCATTATGAATGCGAATTACTAGCTCGTATTTTTCGCCATCGAGTTCGCGCGCTTCGACTTGAATCGATTGATAGTCTTCGAAGTGGCAGTAATTATAAATCGACTGCACAATTGTTGGGTCTGGAATTTCACAGTAAATATTTACCTGACGTTGTTTCCCTTGTAAGAGTGGTTGGTAGGCCAACTTTTGGACGATAACGATAATTGCGGCGCAGACAGAACCGAAGAACCAGAATCCTCCGCCAATCGCAAGTCCAATTCCGGCTGTGGCCCAAATTCCTGAAGCGGTGGTCAGTCCACTCACGCGTTTTTCACGCATGAAGATGATTCCCCCACCGATAAAGCTGATACCGCTGACTACTTGAGCAGCCACACGTGCTGTATCGTAATGCGGTGTATCAATGAAGGCTTCTTTTGAAATAATCATCATTAAGCAAGAAGTGAGCGCCACAATCATGTGGGTTTTAACCCCTGCTTGTTTATTTCTGGAGGTACGTTCGTAACCGATGGCAAGTCCACAAACACATGAAATTAAAATCGCCAAAAAGTGACGTAATTCCATCATTGCGTTAAATGGTTGAAAAAAATTAATTGCATTTAAATCCACGGTTTTCCCTCCTTATTTCTTTTAAAAAAGTACTATTTATATTACTCTTTTTTTATTTTTTTGTCAACAGAAAACGCATTCAAAACAAATAGATTTCTACATAAAAAAAGAATACGACAAACTTGCCGTATTCTCCCATTCATTATAATTCTAAAGGCTCTTCTTTAATCAGCTTCTCTTCAAGAATTGTGAACATTTCCTTAGCGTCTTCTTTTCTCGTTGAATCCAACAACGCTTCGACTTGTACTAAGACATGTTTGTTCCCGAATTGAATCGCGATTTTATCTCCGACCTTGACGTCTGTTGAAGATTTCGCCACTTTATCATTGATAAACACACGTCCCTTGTCGGCTACTTCTTTAGCAACCGTACGGCGTTTGATTAATCGTGATACTTTTAAAAATTTATCGAGTCTCATCGTTTTCCTCTTTTCTACTAAATTTACGTAATAAAGTCTTTCCTTTTGGAATTAATACCCATTCGCGTTTGGTGAATAAATTCCATTTCATCGTTCCAGCCAGGAAAATCACAACTCCTATAAAGGCAAAGACGATTGAAAAGACAAAAGCCATCGTTCTTGAATCTTGCAGCCCTGCAAAATGCCATGCTCCGTATGATAATACCGAAACAATGACCGTCATGCCAAGTGCGATGCCTGCAAGTAGCTGCATAAAACTCCCGTCACGTAGGACACTTGTCAAAATGTCTTTTGCAAAAGCCATCATGACACCCATCATCA
>JAGZLX010000102.1 GCA_018364485.1 Granulicatella adiacens | reverse complement strand
TTAACCATAAAAAGACACCTCCATGCGTATTTGATAATATTGTACCAAATCCAACTTGGAGGTGTTTTTATTTAATTCTCATTTACGGGGGTCAGTGCCCTCTTATTGTGTTTCATTTAATTACAAAAAAAGGTGGTAATAATACTTATGACAAAGACAATTTTTGTACCAGACTTACATTTAAAAGCGCAATTGATTCTACCTATTTTTGAAGAGTTGATTCAATCCAGAGACATCAAAAATGTCGTATTTATGGGAGATTATACAGATGCACATGGACAGAAAGATAACCTGGCCCTATATGTCAGTGATTTACTTTACCTGACGAATTTTGTTCAGAAACTAAAAGACGACGGAATCGACGTGACAATGCTCCTAGGGAATCACGATGTTCATTATCTTTCAGAACTGCCTTCGCCTGATTACACTTACACGAAGGATACTTTGGGATTCATTAATATACAAGGACTTCTTTACGACTTGCAGTTGCAACCAACCCATTTAGTTGGAAAGAACATATTAGTGAGTCATGCGGGATATAACAGAGATTTTATGCCTGAAGAAACTTTGTTTGAAGTATTAACACCTAGTCATCCGCATCCAGAACTGAAACTATGGACAGTTGCAGTTGGGCAATTACGAGGTGGACTTCTACCAGTAGGAAACTTTTTATGGAGTGATAAGGAAGAAATGATTAATTATCCGAATCTCTTTTGTAAAAAACAAGTAGTCGGACATACGCCAGTTGATACAGTATCACGCCATAAGGATATTTGGTTTACAGATACTTTTTCTGTAGTTCCAGAAGGCAATGGATTTAAGTTTCTTGGAGATGGAAGTGTTCTGATTTATGATGACGAAACGGAAGAATTTGAGGTGGTTCAGACAAATTGGGCTACTCCAGAGATGAAGGATAAACTAAAGGATTATTTTAAAAAGAATGGGTAAAACGAAAAAAGCAAAATGTAACTTATATATGTTACATTTTGCTTTTTCTACTTTTAGTCTTCTAAGTTTACGTTGTGGTACACTTTTTGAACGTCTTCGTTGTCTTCTAGAGCGTTAATCATGCGTTCGAATAAACGTAAGTCGTCTCCTTCAAGTGTTACTTCTGATTGAGGAATCATTTCGATTTCGCTCACTGTGAATTCAGTGATTCCTAAATCTTCTAATGCTTTACGAACAGTGTGGAAGTCGTTTGGTTCAGCGTAAACAATCGCTTGGTCGTCTTCTTGAACAACGTCACGAACGTCAACGTCTGCTTCCATTAATTGTTCTAATAATTCGTCAGCATCTTTGTTTGCGATACCGAAGATTGCTGTGTGGTCAAATAAGTATGTTACAGAACCTGGTGCACCCATGTTACCGCCGTTTTTGCTGTAAGCGGCACGTACGTCAGCTGCTGTACGGTTTACGTTATTTGTTAAGGCATCTACAATAATCATAGAGCCGTTTGGTCCGAAACCTTCGTAACGGAGTTCTTGGTAGTCGCCATCGCCGCCACCTTTTGCTTTTTCAATCGCACGTTCGATGATATGACGTGGTACATTATAAGTTTTAGCACGGTCAATAACGAATTTTAATTTTTGGTTTGAATGAGGATCTGGTTCCCCTTGTTTTGCAGCTACATAGATTTCAATCCCGAATTTAGCGTAGATTTTACTATTGTTAGCATCTAATTTTGTTTTCTTTTCGACAATATTTGCCCATTTACGTCCCATTGTTTCACTCACTTTCTGATTTTCATCTGGACTTAACTCTTCCATTATACACAATCAAGACGCGGTTTGTTAAGTGTTTTCTACTAAAAAAGGGCCTATGAGCAAAGTTTGCAAGAATTCTTGGGCTATCGGGTATGATAGGAGTGAGGTGAGAAAATGGAAACCGTAAAAATCATCTATATTTCGACTCCAACATGCGGCGTGTGCCATGTGATTCGTCCGCAAGTTATGGAAATCGCGGGAGACTACGGCATTACCGTAGAAGAAATCGACGCCACTCTTCATCCAGAAGTGGCTAGCCGCTATGAAGTATTAACCGTGCCCGCCATTCTCTTGATGGTTGGAGACAAAGAATTCGCGCGCCAAGCTCGCTTT
>JAGZLX010000101.1 GCA_018364485.1 Granulicatella adiacens | reverse complement strand
TCCAGTTGGGTCATAAGTACCATTACCAGGACCGTGTTTAGTCATGAAGTTTTTCTCTACTAAGTCGTTAACAGATGTTAAATCATATTCTTTTTCTTCTGCATTTAAATCTCTAACGTTGTCGTATTGGTTCTTCGTATTAGCTCCACGAAGTTGCTTATCTACTTTCTTGAACCAAGCGTTATTTAATTCTTTACTGCGTTTATCGATTACAGCTTCTCCTTCAAGGTAGTCAAGAAGCATTAATGTGTCGTTGAAACCTTTCATGTAATGATCGATTTCTGCACGAGATGCAAGATCGTTTGGATTAGTGTTATACCATTGGTTTCCGTCGTTTGGACGTTCGTATGCCATATTTAATCCAAGTGCTTTAAAGTCACCGTTTGGACTTGTTTCAGCAGGTGATTGTAACATACCTTGTGCGAATGCTTCTAAGTCAGTTCCTTCACGGTGTCTTGAACCACCTAAGTAAACCATACGGTCATTTACGTGAGTTGTTTCGTGAGTAAATGCAGAGATACCGAAGTCACTAATCATATTAGTAACCATGAAGAATACTGAATCATCTTTATAAGGGTTACCGTAAACACGAGCTACTGCTCCCATACGCCAGTCAGTTGCATGATAACGACCTGTTGGTCCGTATAATTCACGGATAGGTGCTACATCCTTACCACTGTTCGTATGTCCGTATTTATCTGTGCTGATGCCTTTATAGTTTTGGTTATCTAACACAGGAGTTGGAACCATGTTATTGCTCTTAAGCAGTTGATTACGAACTTTATCTAATGATAAGCGTGACCAGAAGTCTAGATAATTTTGTTGACCTTTAGCTACTTTATCGATTTCAGCTTTGAATGCCTCACGCTCTGCTGCTGTGTTCTTACCGTATTTCTCGAATGAACTGTAAGCCATAGTGTTATATGTTGAGATTAAGAACATATGTGCATCTTTTAAGTTAAGAAGTGGTAAAATCATCTTACCATGCACGTCGTTGTTTAATCCTTCGTATGCTCTGTGTTTCTTATCAGCAAATTCAGGAGTTGTTGTCTTCGGTTCAACAATATATACATTCTCTTTAGTTGCTTTTATGAACCAATCGTTTAAGTCTGTGTCACTTGTGAATAGACGCATGTTATAGTCTAAGAAACTATTCAACTCGCCTATACCTATAACTCCACCGATCGTTTCGCGATAAGCTTCTAAAGTTCTATCACCTTTAATGTTACTTTCTTTAGAACCAACCTTAATCAAGAAGTCTAACACATTAACATTCTTACCATAGAAGTCAGGTTTGAATAGCATTAATTCTTTAATATTAAAGTCATCGAATTTAACTCCGTAGTAACGGTTGAGGTAAGACAAACCAAGAAGAACTGCGGCCTTATTGTCATCGATTTTCTTAATCAAGGCACGTTTTGCAGCTTCATCAGTGTTAAGCTGGTGATCTTCATTTTCTACTAACTTCGTAACGAATTGAGTAAGATTATCTTTAACATACTTGAAGCTTTCTTCTAGGTACAAGTCCTTAATTGCATTGACTTTGTTACCACCAGTTCTACCCAAGTGTTGGTAAATCGGGTCAGATTGCAATTCAACAGGGCTTAATTTGCTTTCAATAGCACTGATTAAGTCAGCACGATCTTTAACAACAATGTTTGGTGTGTAAACAACTTCACCAAGCTCAGCAACACTGTACTCTTTTACTTGCTTAACTTGAGAGTCCTTAGGAGAAATCGTAAAGATATCTTTTGTCTTATCCGCGTAGTGAACCATAATATGGTCGGCATCTGTAAGGTCTGTGACAAAGTCATTGCCTTTCATAGCAGTTACAGACAATACTTCTTTAGTTAATAAATTTGATCCAGCTGGAATCTTGTTCCCTTGGTTGACAATCCATTCTTTATTGTAGAATGGTTGAAGTTTTTCGATGTTACGGTAAGCAAGCTCACGGTCTGCATTGTAATCTTGAGTATCTTTGTAAGTATCAGCTTTTGGTTTGACTAGGTTCAGTTTATTTGTAACTGGATCATTAATTGTATACTCATGAGCAGTAATACCCATATTAGCAAATTTTGCTAGAGCATCTGTTTCTGAAATACCTTTAATTTGCTTAGATTTATTA
>JAGZLX010000100.1 GCA_018364485.1 Granulicatella adiacens | reverse complement strand
TCAAAGGGAGAGTAGCGAATAAATCGCAACTCTCCCTAATTCACATTGGTTATGATTCCCTACTATTGCCACAATAACTCCGAGGAGTTTTATTGATTTTTATAACTTATTTCTAGTATCCCTCTGGGTTTTTCTTTTGCCAGTTCCATGAGTCGCGAACCATATCATTCAAGTTCTTTTCAGCTTCCCATCCTAGCACTTCTTTCGCTTTAGAAGCATCCGCATAACAAGTTGCGATATCCCCTGCACGACGAGGTGCAATTTTATAAGGAATATCCACACCGTTTTCTTCAATAAATGCTTTTACTAAATCTAATACACTGTATCCAATACCAGTACCTAAGTTAAAGACTTTTGCACCTTTTTGAGCTGCATTGTTTTTAACCGCTAGTACGTGTCCACGAGCTAAGTCAACAACGTGGATATAGTCACGAACCCCAGTACCATCATGAGTATCGTAGTCGTCACCGAACACGCTTAAGAATTCGCGTTTACCAACAGCCACTTGAGTGATGTATGGCATTAAGTTGTTTGGAATTCCGTTTGGAGCTTCTCCGATTAGGCCACTTTCATGTGCTCCGATTGGGTTGAAGTAACGTAAGTTTGTGACTGACCAGTCGCTATCTGAGAAAGCAACGTCATTTAAGATTTGTTCAAGCATTACTTTTGTGTAGCCATAAGGGTTTGTTGCGCTTGTTGGCATTTCTTCTTTAAAAGGAACCACATTGTTCATACCATATACAGTTGCACTTGAACTGAACACGATATCTTTTACGTTAAATTGACGCATTACGTCTAATAACACTAATGTCCCTGTAATGTTGTTGTGATAGTATTCTAAAGGTTTTTCAACAGACTCTCCCACAGCCTTGAACCCTGCAAAATGAATTACTGAATCAATGTTTTCTTTTTCAAAAACTGTTACTAGGAAATCACGGTCAAGAATGTCTCCTTCATATAGAGGGAAATCTTTTCCTGTGATTGTTTTTAAACGGTTCAATACTTCTGGCGAACTGTTAGAAAAGTTGTCGACGATAACAACGTCAAATCCTGCTTTGTCTAATTCGATAACTGTATGAGAACCGATATACCCTGCTCCACCTGTTACTAAAATTGCCATTTTTGCTTCCTCCCTTAGTTCAACACATCTTCTGCGTGATCTTTTTGTAATGTTAAAATACGTGGACCATCTTTTGTAATGGCCAATGTATGTTCAAATTGGCAGCTTAGTCCACCATCTAATGTATGAGCTGTCCAACCATTACTTTCCATTTCTGCTTTCCAAGTACCTGTATTTACCATCGGCTCAATGGTGATGACCATTCCCTCTTTCAAGCGAAGGCCTTTTCCAGGTTCGCCGTAGTGAGGAACTGCTGGGCTCTCGTGAATCGTTGGTCCAATTCCGTGTCCAATAAAGTCACGAACAACCGATAACCCTTCACTCTCAACATAAGTTTGAATCGCATGACCGATGTCCCCAATACGATTGCCAACTTTTGCTTGTTGAATTCCTAAATATAAAGCTTTCTTTGTTACTTCATATAAATGGTCAATTTCTGGAGTACTTTCTCCAACAATATAGCTCCAGCAAGAGTCTGATAAAGCGCCTTTAAGTTCCACACAGAAATCCACTTTTACCAAATCTCCTGATTTTAACGGTTTACGACGTGGGAACCCGTGACAGATTTCATCATTAATACTTTCGCAAGTTGCGTATTTATATCCCTCGTATCCAATTTGCGGTGCTGACCCCCCCGCTTCTTCGATTTTCTTTTGTACAAATTGATCGATGTCCCAAGTAGTGACACCCGGTTTAATAAAATCACGAAGTTGCACGTGAATGGATGCTAACAGCGCACCTGATTCTTCCATTGCGTCAATTTCGCGTTTTGATTTTAATGTAATCATGAAATAAACTCATCCTTTCTAGTCTCCCCGTCATTATAGCATAGAACAAATATAAAGAGAAAGAGCCTAGACCGAAATGTTAAGAGAGTCTTAATCAAAAAAGACTGACAAAGTCACCTTTGTCAGTCTTCATATTTCCTCTTATATTATAAGTGGTCTGTTGGCGCTACTGTAATTGGCTCAACGGATTGAGTCGCTGCTGTTTCTGTTGTTGGTTCAGCAGTTGTTGATTCAGTAGTCGTTGTTGTAGTTGTC
>JAGZLX010000018.1 GCA_018364485.1 Granulicatella adiacens | reverse complement strand
ACTTTATGCAAGCACTCATTAGAGCGGACATTCCACTCGTGCGAGAGTTCAATGGATGGGAAGGAACCATTGAACAAGTCTTCCTCGATTTCCATTTCGATGTAGCATTTTAGAATTTCTTGCAAAGGCTGATGGCTCTCGATGCTGTTGTTTAATTTATTCGTTCTAAAATAGTGATATAGCAATTCTTCTTGGATTTGATTCACAAACTTCTCGTCATTCAGTTTATCCGGATAAATGGTTTTAATAATGGCTTTGGAAATCGTTTGGGATAAAATCGGCAGAAGTGTACAAAATTCTAAAATAGAATGGTGCAGATGAAGCTGTTCGAAATCGGATTTTTGCATTATCGCAAAAGAATGGGTGTATTCCTGAAGAAAGACTTTGCCGAGTTGCTTTAAGCATTGATGCAGCGCAGTCATAAAATCAGTGAATACACCCAAGTTTAAGTAAGTTGTTTGTTCATTATGGAAATGACTAGGAAATGGATTTGGACCAAAGTTAATGTAGAAGTCTTGTTTTGGCAAAACGGAAGACGCAAGAGTAATCAGCTCCTCTAAAACGAGTAGCGTCTCTTCTTTTGATAAATGTAAATAGTGGACAGGAATATACGTTTGCGGAAATGACTCTAAGTAATCGTTATAAAGGCGCAAGAAAGAATCTTTGCTCTCCTTGATGAGCGTGTAATAGAACTCAGTAATTTGTGGGCCAAACGAGAAGGCTAAAACGTCTTTGTAGGAGACGGTAGGTTGGCCTAGGAGTTTCTGGTAATGTAAGTGGAAATAATCTCTCAGGCTATCGAGATGAGGAATGAGATCGATGATGCTATCACCGCGCATGCCTTTAATCCACAGCGAGGTCAGCGCGTGGCATTCTTCGGAAAATGGTTTGTTGAAACAGCGTAGGGCGTTTTGATGACGCAAATAATAGTGTCGCAGCTTCTGGAATTCTTTCTGCTGGTCATAGGACAGCGCCTGTGGGAAATCTTCAAAGTGGTGGATTAAGAAAGTGGACTCGGTTGTGCCGAGTAAATACTCGATAATCTCTTCAAAAGACTTGTTGTACGGATTTGGATTCTGGCTGAAGAGATTGTTGTAGTAATTCTGTTGCTGCTGTTGTTCCTCAAGCAGCTGAATCTGTTTTACTAATAAGCTTAAATCTTGAGTATAGCGTTCCATTATAATACACTCTCCCAATAATGTATTTGTTACATTAATTGTAACGCTTTCATAAAGATGCGTCAATATACATTTTTATCTAATTTTTATGGAATTTAAGAAATAGGAAAGACGCTTGACTAAACTTGTAGAGTTGACCATAATAAAGAAAGTCATTAGGAAGGAGAGGTTTCATGTCCAAGAAAACAAAAGCAACCATTGCGATTACACTGGCGATTGCAGTCATGGTTTTAATTTTTATTAGTTCAAGTATGCCTTACAAGGATCAGTCACTTGTATCTACGATTCAAAAAGGACTGCCAATGCAACCTTTTTCGGAATTATTATCCAAAATCAAATTTGAATATGCAGGACAAACCATCAGTATTCCTTCTTTAGGATATGCGCAGTTTGTTGAATTTTTTATTCGTAAAGCCGCTCATTTCTTAGCTTACTTCTTCATTGGATATCAATGGACGAGAGGGTTAAGTGTTCACGTCCGTAAAAAAGGATGGCCACAATTCTTGGCGTTCTTTATCGCAGTGCTATATGCGATGACTGATGAATTCCACCAAGGCGTGACTCCAGGACGCACACCACTAATCCAAGATGTCTTTGTGGATGCCGTTGGTGCCGCAGTCGGTGTAGGACTAGGAACCTTGAAAAAAATAAGATAATAACCTTAAAACGTTGAAGAGATTTTCTTCAGCGTTTTTTTGTTGTCCAAAAGACTCCTTTTTATTTTTTATCGTAGTTCTTTATGACTAGTCAAAGAGTGGGGGAAGAACGATGGAAATGAATGAATTAGCAACGGAAGTGTTCACGCAAGCCATTAAACACCAATTAGATGATATTCATTTATTACCGGTTGGAGAGGAGTATGTATTTTATTTAAGAGATGTCAATGGGTTAAAAGAGTTGAGAAAGATTTCAGACGAAGTGGCCTTGCAATTTATTTCGTACTTAAAGTATCAAGCTGGAATGGATGTAGGAGAGAGACGAAGACCGCAGAGTGGTTCCTTAACCTTTGAGATTTCAAAGGAACAGATGATTGAACTGAGATTATCAGTGATTACGAATTTTAAGCAGAAGGAATCCATGGTTATCAGGCTCTTGCATCGGTCGAAGAAGGAAAAGGCGTCGATTCGTTCGATGACTTATTTTCCAAAGGACTGGGCGCTCTTACAACAGTTCCTACGCTATAAGAGTGGCTTGATTTTATTTTCCGGACCTGTCAGTTCTGGGAAGACGAGTACGATGTATGCTTTGCTTAGAGGCCGTATGCAAGAAAAGACGCTTCAAGTGATTACGATGGAAGACCCCGTGGAGTATCATGAGCCGATGTTTTTACAGACGGAGATTAACGAGAAGGCTGGAATTACGTACGAATTACTCATTAAGAGTTGCCTGCGTCATCATCCTGATATTTTACTGATTGGAGAAATCCGAGACGAAATGACGGCAAAGATGGCGATTCGTGCAGCATTAACGGGGCACTTGATTCTAGCAACTGTTCACGCAAAAGACTGTAATGGAGTGGTAGCAAGGCTCTTGGAACTTGGGGTAAGTAAAACGATGCTTGAGCAAACTATTATCGCGATTTGTTCACAACGCCTACTCCCTCGGTATTGTGGGCTATGCGGTAAGGAATGCGAACTTCATTGTAATCATTTAACAAACGGAGAAAAGCGTGGAACCATTTTTGAAATCGAAACACATGAAAAATTGTCGCATTTCTTTAAAACGAAGCAATTCGGAACTGACGAAGAAAGAGTACATCCTTTTAATAAGGTATTGAGGAAGGCTTATGCATTGGGATACATTACGGACAAAACTTACGAAACCTATCAAATTATCTAAAAAGTGGAAGGGGCCTGTTCAAAGTCGGTTTCTCATTCAACTGGCGCATTTACTTCAGGAAGGGTTCAGCTTGGATGAGGCACTCAAATTTCTAGAATATTTATTCGAAGCAGAGAAGAAAGACCTCGAACAAATGCGGGATACGCTTGGAGAAGGACGGCGTTTTGATGAGTGCTTGAAACGGGTCGGTTACTCTGAAACGAATACTTCGCAAATTTATTTATCCATGCAGTTTGGTAGCTTCGAGAAAGCCTGTGCATCGATTGGAGAGTTTCTCACCAGGAAGCAAAAACAACAAAAGAAAATGAAGCAGATGATGATGTATCCTGCGTTTCTTTTTACGTTTGTGATTGGAATGGTGCTCTGTATTCGAATGCTCTTGCTCGACCAACTCTCAAGCATGGTGCAAGAAGACCAACTCAAGCAGTCTGGTTTCCTATATTGGATATGGCTTGGGTTTCAAAACTTACCACAGTTGGCGCTAGGATTTCTAACAGTGCTATTAACCATTATTTTTGCAGTCCGCTTGTACTGGAAGAGAAAGAACACCTATGATCAGTTTCGCATGTTGATTTCACTGCCGGTTATCGGGAAGAGTGCGCAGCAATACGTGACGTTTTTGTATGCACGAGAGTTCTCGTATTTTCTCGGGAATGGACAGTCGCTATTGTCGATGGTGTCCGAACTAAAAAAAGAAGGAACCAGCGCACTGTCGAAGATGATTGCGCAGAAACTAGAAGAACAGCTGATTCAAGGAGAATCTTTTTCTACGGCGCTTGAGAAGATGAAGCTATTCCGGCAAGAGTTTATCTGGCTGGTATTAGAAGGAGAAAAGACAAGGCAACTAGACGTGCAACTGCAAGTCTATGCCGACCAAATGCTCGATGAATTTACGCAAGGCATCGAAAAGAAAATCAAGTGGATTCAACCGTTACTACTCATGGGGATTGGATTCCTCATCGTTTCCATGTATCTGATCTTATTACTACCGACACTAACGATGATTGGAGGAAATTAAAATGAAAATGAAAACAAAGAAAAAAGGCTTCACGTTAATCGAATTACTCGTGTGCCTCTTTATTATTGGCTTGATGATGCTACTACTTATTCCAAATATCGCTCACCAACGAGAAGAAGCGAAGAAAAAATCAGACGCTGCTATCGTTCATATAATCGAGAACCAAAAGCAAGCGTATATGCTGGATAAGAATACAAATACTGCTCCAACGGTGGATGAATTACTTAACCAAAAGTATATCGATAAAAATCAACTAGATGCCTATAACAAAGCAGATAAAACTGCAGTTGAAAATAATTAACATTAATGATGAAAAAGAGAGCATTTACGCTTGTTGAATGCTTAATTGCGCTTTCCATTGCTTGCTTCTTACTGATATTGACTCCGCCTTTGATTAGTCATTCCTATGTAAATTGGAAGGAAGAAGTATTTCTAAGAGAATTTGAGCAAGTGATGGATACAGCGCAGATTACAGCTATTTCAACGGGACAAGGTTCGTTTGTAACTGTTTCTGGCGGAATTGTGGAATTAAATTGTCACGGAGCTAGAGAATTGGATAAGAAGATTCGCTTTCCGGATACGATGAAAAGTTATTCTGTTCAAACGTATGGTTTTAAACCCTATAGTGGGAATGTTAGTCAGTTCTCTTCCGTGACGTTTGATGGGCAAAATCGCAGGTACACTTATGTTTTTCAATTAGGGGAGGCGAAGTATCATGTTGAAATTACCGAAAAGTAGAGGGTATGTATTGCTTGAAGCCTTAATCGGTCTGATGGTCTTAACCGTTATTGTGTCCTTAATCAGTTTTATGATGGGACAACTCTATCACCGTCAACAACTTAAAGGCTGCTTTTTGGATGCTGCGGCTACTCAGTTAATGGATTTACAAGCGAGTGCTACATATCCTATAGCTGTTAATAAACTGCCTAGCGAAGAATTTCAAAAGATGAAAAAAGTGACATTTGAAAAAGTAAATACAGCAGCCTCTCCAACAGTGGTGACGGTCTCTTGCGGAGAGCATGAGGAGGTGTTTCAAATCAATGCGATTACCGAGAAAAAAGTCCGGATTTCTGCTCATTGAACACCTCTTGGCTCTTGTAATCATCTCGATTAGTTTAGTAGCGTTTATGGGACTTTCTACGGCGTTTCTAAAAATCAAGGACCGCCTCAATGTTCCTGACGATATTAAATGGCATGTCGCTGTTCAGCAAATGAATTTTAATTATGCGGGTTTTAGGCTGACATCATTTAATGGCTACGATCCTTATACAGCGCATTTTACAAATACCGTATCGGAGAAAACAGAGGTCATTACGCTTGTTTCTAGTTGGAAAGATGGCGGGAAGATTTATAAAGGAGCAGGAGGAAGTGGAGGACACCAACCGTTTCTTTATGGCATTCGTTCGCTATCTATCAAAAGAAACGGGAGCAGGTTACTGATTTCGACAACGCTCAATCAAGGGAGTACTTTTCGCTTAAATTTCGCGCCAAAGAATCGAGTCATTTATGTCAAAGTGAAAGAGGCTAAGGAAAAGAAAAATGACAAACCCTAAAAGAAAAGGAACATTACTATTTCAGTTTCTGGCGTTACTTGCCATTGCCAGTTTCCTTATTATCGCGCTACTCAAAATTCATGCCCACAACACTCTTGAATATCGCCTTCTGGAAGATGGGTATCGAATGGACATATTGCTTGAGATGGCGAGTCAGACAGTACGGCAAAAACTGTCTTTTAATGGGGATGAGATGACTTTTCCAGATACCATTCAATTTTCCAGTGGCACGGTGAGGGTAGAATGGAATGAGAAGACGCATCAATTTACCCTAAAGGCGCACCTTCCAAATGGTCACTCAAAGGAAGATACACTATATATTCAGTTTGTAAAATAGGCTAAACACTACATAGCGACTTCTTTTTGTTTTTTTCATTTTCAAGATATGGTATACTTTTCAATGAGAAAATGAAAAGATGGTGAAATAATGACACAAACAATCGGAGAAATTTTAAAAAGTGCAAGGCAATTAAAAGGCTACACTCTTGATGACTTGCAACAAATTACAAAAATTCAAAAACGTTATTTAATCGCAATTGAAGATAATGACTTCGACTTGATGCCAGGTGCGTTTTATACACGCGCATTCATCAAACAAATTGCTGATACAGTTGGATTAGACGGAGCGGCTTTATTAGAAGAGCATGCATCAGAAATTCCGCAGGCTGTTGTGAAGACAACTCCTTCTACAACATATACGACTACTTCAAGTAATCGTTCACGTTTAAATAAAAATAAGAGTAAATGGTCTTCAGTATCAAATACTCTAAAAAACTACTTCCCAACCATTTTATTGGGAATGTTCATCGTGGCGATTATTTTTGCAATCGGGCAAGCTGTATTTAGCAACCGTGCGCAACGCAATACGCCTGTAACAACTCAAGCTACTACGCAAACAGCTGTTGCAGCAGAAACAACTGTTGCTACAACGACAACTGCAGCTCCAGAAGTGACAAGCGTTACTTATTCATATGCAAACGGAAATGCATTGTACTATATTGCGAATGTAAGTAAATTCCCATTAGATGTGAAAGTACTCAATGAAGCAAGAAATGCTTTATGGGCACAAATTTCAGCGGATGGTAAAGTTGTGGCAGACGGAGTTCCAGCAACGAATCAAACAGTGACTGGTTCGATTCCAGAAGGAACAACTACGATTCGTATGGACTTTGGATATACGCCATTAGGTACGATTACTGTTGGTGGTGTTGAACTAACAATTCCTGAAGGTTCAACAGCAACACGTATTTATATCACGATTCAATAGGAGAATTGCGATGAATTTACCGAATAAATTAACCGTATTGCGAATTTTCATGATTCCGGTGTTTATCATCCTCATGTGTTTGCCAAGTGAAGCGCTCGGCGTGATGAGTCTTGTAGGCTCTCAAATCAGTGTAGTTCACTTCTTGGCGATGATTATTTTCGCAGTAGCTAGTTTTACAGATTATCTTGATGGATATTTAGCACGCAAATACAAATTAGTGACGAACTTTGGGAAGTTTGCTGATCCTTTAGCAGATAAAATGCTAGTAATGAGTGCATTCATTATGCTTGTGTCATTTAACTTAGCTCCTGCTTGGGTTGTGAGTATCATTGTTTGTCGTGAATTAGCAGTAACAGGGCTTAGACTATTACTGGTGACAGATGGCGAAGTCATGGCAGCTGCTTGGCCCGGGAAAGTAAAAACCGCTACTCAAATGTTGGCGATTATTTTCCTATTAACAGATGATTTGTTCTTTAAGGCCATTGGAATTCCAATCGGACAAATCTTACTTTATAGTTGTTTAGTATTTACAATCTATTCAGGTTTGGATTATTTTGTAAAGAATCGACATGTATTTGCGGATTCATTTACTAAAACAGAATAACAAACGAAGCCTGAAACAGTTGTTTTGGGCTTTTATTTTTACAAAAGAGTGTTAAGGAAGGCGAAGTTATGAATGCAGAAATCATTGCAGTTGGTACAGAATTGCTAATGGGGCAAATTGTGAACACGAATAGTGCTTACCTTGCCCAAGAATTAGCTAAAAATTCGATTCCAACTTACTATCAACAAGTGGTTGGTGATAATGAAGAAAGAATGTATGAAGCGATAGAATTAGCCGCTTCAAGAAGTGAGTTGATTATTTTATCTGGAGGTCTTGGACCAACAACAGACGATATTACAAAACAAGTACTGGCGCGTTTTTTAGATGTGCCACTTGTTGAAGATGAAAAAGCTCTTCAAAAAGTAATCGATTTTCACGCTCGTTCTCATCGAGATATGAGTGAAAATAATCGTAGACAGGCTTTAGCTTTTGAGGGCGGTACTGTTTTTGAAAATCATAATGGACTTGCAGTTGGTTGTGGTTTTGAAAAAGATGGCCGACAATTCATTGTTCTACCTGGACCACCAAATGAATTAAAAATGATGATGCAAAAAGAAGTGTTGCCTTTCTTAAGAAAGAAAGTGGGCAAAGTGGATTTATTCGAATCTCGTTACTTGCGCTTCTTTGGAATTGGAGAATCACGCTTAGTGACCATCCTAGAAGATTTAATCGAAGAACAAACAAATCCAACAATTGCACCATATGCAGGTAAATTCGAAGTGATGCTTCGCTTAACCGCTAACGGGAAAACAGAAGAAGAGTGCACAGAACTTCTTGACGGAATGGAACTTCTAATTCAATCGCAAGTCGGAGAATTCTTCTATGGATACGGGGACCACAATACGTTGCAAGAAGTGACTGTTGAGTTATTAAAAGAATCAGGACTCACAATTGCCTCTGCTGAAAGTTTAACAGGAGGTCTGTTTGCAGCAAGTGTCGTGGCGTTCGAAGGAAGCTCCGCCTATTTCCAAGGAGGAACCGTTGCTTATCAACGAGAAGCGAAAGAAACGCAACTAGGAATCGACAGCACCTTGCTCGATCAATACGGAATGGTCAGTGCAGAATGTGCTAAAGCGATGGCCGAACAAGCAAGACTCCATTATCAAAGTGATTTGGGAATTTCATTTACAGGAGTCGCTGGACCAAGTGAGATGGAAGGGAAAGAAGTCGGAACGATTTTCGTCGCATTAGCTTCCAGGACAGACGTCGAAGTTCTTGAATTGCATCTTGCACGTACTCGTAACGACAACCGTGAATTCGCGGTACAACATGGTTGGAATTTACTTAGAAAATATTTATTAAAACAAGTTCGAACAAAATAAGAACAAATGTTCGCATATTGCTTGCGCATGGAATAGAACATAGTGTACAATATGTTTGACTTAAAATTCGTGGAGGAATTAAAACATGGCAGAAAATGAAAATCGTCAAAGAGCATTGGAAGATGCGCTAAAGAAAATTGAAAAGAGCTACGGTAAAGGTGCCGTAATGAAATTAGGAGAAAAAGTAGATACACAAATTCAAACAGTATCTTCAGGTTCTCTTGCATTAGACATCGCATTAGGTGTAGGTGGATTCCCACGTGGACGTATTATCGAAGTATACGGACCAGAATCTTCAGGTAAAACAACAGTAGCCTTGCATGCTGTTGCGGAAGTTCAAAAACGTGGTGGAGTAGCAGCGTTTATCGATGCTGAGCATGCTCTGGATCCAGAATACGCAAAAGCTTTAGGCGTAAACATTGATGAATTATTATTATCTCAACCAGATACAGGGGAACAAGGATTAGGAATTGCAGATGCTTTAGTATCATCAGGAGCCGTTGATATCGTTATCGTCGACTCAGTAGCTGCGTTAGTTCCACGTGCCGAAATCGATGGCGACATGGGTCAATCTCACGTAGGGTTACAAGCTCGTTTAATGTCTCAAGCATTACGTAAATTATCAGGTTCAATTAACAAAACAAAAACAATCGCAATCTTTATCAACCAAATCCGTGAAAAAGTGGGCGTTATGTTCGGAAACCCTGAAACAACACCTGGTGGACGTGCGTTAAAATTCTATGCGACTGTTCGTTTAGAAGTACGTCGTGCAGATCAAATCAAACAAGGTACAGAAATTTTAGGGAACCAAACTAAAATCAAAGTTGTTAAAAATAAAGTGGCTCCACCATTTAAAACAGCTGTTGTGGATATCATGTACGGAGAAGGGATTTCTCAACTTGGAGAATTACTTGATATGGCAGCAGACCTCGACTTTGTGAAGAAGAGTGGTGCATGGTACGCTTATAACGACGAGAAGATTGGTCAAGGTCGTGAAAATGCTAAAGCATACTTGGCAGACCATCCAGAAGTCGTTAGTGACTTGAACCAAAAAGTTCGTGCTCACTACGGCATTGGAGTAGCAGCTCCTGTCGAATTGGAAGAAGAAGGTCAAACAAGTTTATTAGACTAATTAATCAGAAGAATCGAGCGCTTCAGTTCGGTTCTTTTTTTATGCAAAGTTTACTAACTGCTTAAGGTTTCATAAGATTGCTAGCATTTTACATTAAAATAATGTACTCTTATGGTTGGTATAATTTAAGAAAGAGGATTTTTCAATATATGTTTAAAAGAAAGCCTTATGTAGGCCTGAGTGATAAAATTCGAAATCAGAAAAATTCGCAACAAATTCTCTTGGAAAGTTCATCTTGGTTAACGATTGGGAATATCGTCTCAAGATTACTTGGAGCACTATATATCATCCCTTGGGGAATGTGGATGGGTGCCGATAGGGATAATGCGAACTACCTATATTTTATCGCCTATAATATTTATGCTTTAGTATTACAAATATCAACGGCAGGGATTCCTGTTGCAATTTCTAAAATCGTAGCGGATAACCATGCAAGAAGAGACTATAAGACAAGTTGGCGCTTGTTCAAAGGAACGATGCTCTTTATGACATTTCTTGGAGTGGTCTTTGCGGCGGGAATGTATTTTGCAGCGCCACTTTTTGCAAAAGGAGCTACTCCTGAAGAAGTAGCGGACAGTATTATGGTCATCCGTTCGCTTACGCCTGCGGTACTCATTATTCCACCACTTAGTTTAATGCGTGGATACTATCAAGGGTACAATGAAATGGCGGCTTCTGCGAAATCTCAATTATGGGAACAAGTTGTCCGTATCTTGTATATGTTAGGATTAACGTATTTTGTAATGCGTATTGTTTCTGGCGGTTATGTTCTTGCTGTAGCGCATTCTACATTTGCGGCCTTTGTCGGAGCGGTCATCGCATTCTTGTACTTAGCGTATAAGATGTTCCGCGACCATAAAGGCATGATGGAATTAATGGAAGAAGGGCGTCCTGAACGACCACTAAGTTTCTGGAAAATTATTTTCGAAGTCATGCGTGAGGCTTTACCTTTCGTATTAGTAACTTCAAGTATTCAAATCATCAGCTTGATTGACCAAGAAACATTCCAACGTCTCGTTCCAATCTTTACAACCTTCTCATTTGAAGAAGGAAAAGAACTAATCACCTTATTTGGATTTAATGCGAATAAGGTTATTATGATCGTGATTTCGCTAGCGATGAGTATTTCAACAGCGGCATTGCCTCTGCTTGCGGCTCATTATTCAGTCAATGACCGTGAAGAAGTGAAACGCGTCATTGCTAACAACCTTGGATTATTTGCATACATCATGATTCCAGCTTCTGTAGGGATGGCGATTGTCTCAGAGCCGATTTATAACGTGTTCTATTCACCAGACCCAACAGGAACGTATTTATTAATGGTTTCATGTATCATGTGTGTGTTCTTAGGATTATTTGTAACATTCACATACATCCTACAATCAATGGAACAACATATCATTGCGATTAAAGCATTAGGATTTACGGTGCTTATTAAATTGCTATGGCAACCAATGATGATTTACTTCCTTGGAGGAGCAGGTCCATTAATTGCCAGCTCAGTAGCGTACTTTGTAGCGACGCTTTATATGTGCCGTCACGTTCTTCGTATTACACGATTCGATTTGAATTACGTATTGAAGAAATTCGGGCAAGTACTTCTTGCTTCTCTTGCGATGGCCATTACTTCAGCACTGACTCTCTATGCGATTAAACATGTAATGCCAATCGGTGGTAAAGTACGTGCGTTAATTGCAGTTGCGGCTGTAGGTTTTGTCGGAGCGGCGACTTACGGACTGATTACCTTGAAGAATCGATTAGCTGATGAAATGCTTGGCGCTCGCGTCGGTGGTATTCGTCGTAAATTGAGGATGAAATAATGAGATTAGATAAATGTTTAGCAGATTGTGGCCTTGGAACTCGTTCCGAGGTCAAATCTTTATTAAAGGCCAAAAGAATTATCGTCAACGGTAAAGTCGTCACCAATGGTAAAGTACAAGTGAATCCTGAAACGGATGATATTCTGTTTGATGGCGAGACGATTCAGTACGAAGAGTTCGTCTATATCATGATGAATAAGCCTAAGGGAGTCGTTAGTGCCACCGAAGATAATCTTCATAAAACGGTACTCGATTTAATCGATCCGCTTTATTTTAAAAAAGGAGTTTTCCCAGTAGGTCGTTTGGATATCGATACGCATGGATTATTGCTTTTGACAAATGATGGAGAGTTGGCACACCGTCTTCTTTCACCGAAGAAACACGTTACAAAAATCTACCAAGCAAGAGTTGAAGGCGTGATGACTCCTGAAGATGCGACTGCTTTTGAGAAGGGCATCGTCTTATCGGATGGAACGGAGTGTATGCCAGCGCGTCTGGATATTCTTAGCACGACGCAGGATGAGTCAATCGTTCAGATTCATTTGAAAGAAGGAAAATTCCATCAGGTTAAACGAATGGTGAAAGCCTGTGGGAAAACTGTTGTGGATTTACAGCGACTCACGATGGGGCCACTCAAGTTAGATGAGAGCCTCGCGTTAGGAGAGAGCAGACCCTTAACTGAAGAAGAATTAGAATCATTAATGATGAATGAATAACGAAAGCTTAGGAGAAATCCTAGGCTTTTATTTGTTATAGAAAGGGTTTAACCGCTTTTCATCCTTTTGTAAAAATGGTAAGATAAGACTATTGAATCTACTTGATAGAGATTGGAGCGATTGGATGACAATTGATTGGAAAAAAGAAGTAGAACTTCGTAAAGAAGATCTATTAAAAGATTTATTCACATTATTACGTATCGACAGTGTGCGTGATGATTCTAAAGCAACAGAGGATGCACCAGTAGGTCCTGGACCTAAAGAAGCGCTTGAAGCATTCTTAGCAATTGGTGAACGCGATGGTTTCACAACAAAACAAGTTGGAAACTTAGCAGGACACATTGAATTTGCACCAAATCCAGACTACAAAGAAACTCTTGGTGTATTAGGTCACGTGGACGTTGTTCCAGTGGGTACTGGATGGGATACAGATCCTTTCGAACCACAAATTATTAATGATCGTATTTATGCGCGTGGTTCAAGCGATGACAAAGGACCAAGTATGGCAGCATACTACGCATTAAAAATCATCAAAGAATTAGGATTACCAGTTTCTAGACGTGTTCGTTTCATTATCGGAACAGACGAAGAATCAGGTTGGAAATGTATGGACCGTTACTTCCAAACAGAAGAAATGCCAGACTTTGGTTTCTCACCAGACGCAACATTCCCAATCATCAATGGTGAAAAAGGAATTCTTTCATTACACTATGATATTCCTGGGGGAGCTGCAGAAGGTGACTACCAATTACTAAGCTTTGACGCAGGCTTACGTGAAAACATGGTTCCTCAAGATGCGCATGCGGAAATTACAGTTCCAAATGCAGACGAAGTGGTTGACCGTTTCTTGGCATATGTTGCTGCAAATCCTGTTGAAGGTAGTGCTCAAGTATTAGACGGCAAAGTTATCTTAGACGTTGTTGGTAAATCAGCACACGGATCGACTCCACATAAAGGAATCAACGCAGGGACACACTTAGCGAAATTCTTAAACCAATTCAACTTCAAAGGCAATGCGAAGAAGTACTTAGCCTTTGCTGCTGAAGTATTACATGAAGATACTGATGGTAAAAACTTAAAAGTGGACTTCAACCATGAAGTGATGGGACCATTAACTGCTAATGCCGGAATCTTCACTTACACTCCAGAATTAGGTGGGGTAGTCGTAGTGAACTTCCGTTATCCATTAGGTGTTACTGCAGAAGGTCTTGAAATTAAGACTGAAGTTGTCGCTTCAGGTTATGGCTTCACAGTTGCTCACGGGAAAGCACAAGTGCCTCACTATGTATCTCCAGAAGATGAGTTAGTGTCAACATTGTTAGACGTATATCACCGTCAAACTGGCTTACCAGCTCACGAACAATCTATCGGTGGTGGAACATACGGACGTATCTTTGAACGTGGTGTAGCGTATGGTGCGCTCTTCCCAGATTCAATTGATACAATGCACCAAGCAAATGAATTCTTCGCATTAGAAGATTTATTCAGATCAGCTGCAATTTATGCAGAAGCGATTTACGAATTAATTAAATAAGCGTAAGTGATTAGGAGAACGGATTTCCGTTCTCCTTTTTCTTTTTTTAGAGCGTTATCAATATGAATGTTTTTACAAAGAAAATAAAATCGGATAAGATTAGTATAAAATTAAAGAAGGATGAACACTATTTCTGAATACATATTTTCTTCAGATAACTGTAAAGAAAAATATAACCCACTTGACTTTGGGTTCTTTGGAGGAGGATAGAAATGATTAAATATTTAAGAAAAGAGATGTTGGGGATTATATTAAATATAGCAGGGTTATTTACTGTATCGGGGTTACAAGTGTATGCTGCTTTACGTATGACGAAGGTTGCTGAATATATTATCCAACAAAATGTTACAGTATTTATGAATGAAGTATTCATTATTTTGGGATTATGGATTATTAGTTTAATCATTTCATACTTTCAGACAGTCTATCAAGAAATCGTTATTCAAAACATATGTAATGATATGCGTAGTGATATGTCATATGCTTCATGGAATATAAAAGCTAATTATATTGATAATCAAGAACAAAAGGAAATCGAGTCCTTTCTACAAAACGATGTAAATATGATTGAAAATAAAGTGTTGAGAAGTATTTTCGGTATGATACGATTTATGTTGCGTGCCATTTTATCTTTAATTGCTTTATTTTACATCCATTACTTATTATTCGTAGTGAGTCTGATTTTGTCGATTATATTATATTTTATTCCTTTGTTGACAAAGAAAATGGTGTCCAATGCTGGAAATCAAGTTTCTGATGCGAATAAAAGTTACTTGAATAAAATTAATAACATGATGAAGGGAATTGATGTTCTAAAAGAATTTGGGGGCTTAAATTTTTATCAGGATACATTTAGTCAAGAGTTATTAAAAATTAAGAATAGTCGAGTGCTACTTGCTAAAGAAACGAGCAAAGTCACATTTATTATTTTTCTATTAAATGTGATTAGTCAATTAGCTGTCATTTTTGTTACAGGTTTGTTGATACTAAATAAGTTGATTTTAGTTGGTGCAATCCTGTCTACAACCGATTTAGCAATGAAGTTGTTTGATTCTATTTCTGCGATTAATCAATACCTGACTATTATCCATTCTTCAGTTCAACTGCTAGATAAAATTGATAAATTTGAAGCAAGTAATGATAAAACCATTGAAAAACCTGTTTTATTAGCGTGGAATAGTCTATCTATTTCAGATTTGGAATTCGGGTATACAACAGATCGTGTGTTATTTAGCAACGTTAACTTACGGTTAGATAAAGGGAAATGGTACGTACTGAACGGGGCTTCTGGTACAGGGAAGTCCACACTATTCAAGCTGTTATTACAACAACTAGAGCCACAAAAAGGTGCCATTTTGATTGATGGTATTAATATGACAGAATACAACACAGACAAATTGTTTAGTTATTTAAGGCAACAAGGATATATGTTTGACACAAGCATCAGGGAAAATATTTTACTAGGAAAAGATGAGTCCGATAATTTTAAGGAGATTATTAAACAGTTAGATATTGACTTAACTAAATCTATAACTGATTTATCAGGTGGAGAAAAGCAAAAAATCGCAATTGCTAGGTTACTGATAAATCCTAATTCGATTATTTTATTGGATGAAAGTTTTTCTAGTATTGATATTGACAGCTCTAAAATGATTTTAGACAATTTATCTAAATTAGAAAATACAATGGTTATTATAATCACTCATCGTATGCAAGAACTAGAAGATATAGAGTATGAGACAATAGATATACTTAACTCAAATAAGTAATAATAATCTTTTGAAAAATACCAATTTTGATAATGTATTTAAAGGACGATAAAAAATGGCTCTTTGTCAAATAGTGTTGATGAAGAATTTTAGTGAAGGAATTAAGCGGCGTCAGATTGCTTAATTCCTTTTTTAGTTGTTGGAGCAAATAGTTTAGACATTAGTAGAATTCTATTTCTAAAATGAGTGAAACTAGTGTAGCCATAAGCGTTTCTTTTAAGTACTTTAATCTTGTTGTTAATCCCTTCAATAGGTCCATTTGAAAGAGTTGGATACTCACAAGTATTTTGTAAATACGGTAAAAACTTCATAAATATTTGTAGAACACGATTTAATCCATCTGACAGATGTCTCGTTTGTACACTCATCAATTCTTCTTTGAAATCATTGAAATTTCGCTCCTTAAAAGCTTCTCTTAATTGATGTACTGTTTCATATCCTGGTTTAAGTGAAGGTACTTCTTGTACAGCATAAATGATTCCCCTAGACAGCGTAAACGATTCCGTAAAAATATATATTGACAAAATTATCGGAGTTGTTTAAAATTTAATTGAAAGTTAATCATTTTTTAATGTTTTTTTGCGAAAAACGTAACTTGCATTATTGAATTTAAATTTTCTAAATTAGAGAGGCTGGAATTAGAATGTTTCGATACTTAAGATTCATACTAGTAGGTAATAAGCGAATATTTATATGTGCTGTGTTATTTTTAGCTTTACTATCTCTTGATGGAATTGGTGCGCCGTATTTTTTAGGGAAATTTACAGATTATATGAACAAAAGTGATTTTAATAGCAGTATACATACAGTATTTTTATGGCTGATTTTTTTACTGTTAATTGTTTTATCACAATTTCTATTTAGTTTCTTTAAAGGAAAGTTTATTCAAAATGTAAATTATCAGTTAAAAAATATACATGCAGTAAATTCTGTTAGAAAAGAGAATTTACAGCAATCACCAAGTTCTTACATAACTAGTATTACTAGTGAAGTCCAGCAAATTGAACAAAAATTTATCAATAATGTATTTACTATGATTTTGTGTACACTTCAAGGTGTTGTTACATTTGTATTTTTGATGAATATCAATATGTTAGTGGGTTTACTTTTTGTTAGTTTGGGAGCTATACCTGCTCTAATTCCTAAGTTAACTAAAAAATGGTTAAAGAAAGGAACTATACGTTGGCAAGAAGCCAATGATCAATATATAGGATTTTTAACAGATTTTTTAGAGGCTCGCCCGTTGATGAAAAGATTTGGTGTGGTAAATAATGTACTAAAAAAGTTGAATGAGAAGTTAGGAGTATCTGAAAAAAATTATTTTAAGATGGATTTTAATCAGAATATCGCTAATACCGTTATTAGTTTACTATATGTGTGCTCATTATTGATAGCATTAATGCTGGGAATAAGTTCTGTTCAAAATGGATATATGACAGTAGGGAGTTTGCTCACTATTTATATGGCAGCTGATAGGGTTGTATCTCCATTAATAACTGTTGCTTCTACATATAATGTGATTCAATCAATTGATCCAGTATTGAATAAAGTGCTAACTCTTAATAGTAAAGCCGAAGAATATGAGCAACTGTTAGAGTTACCAACAAGTACAGAAGTTATCTTAGAATTTAAACAAGCTACAGTAGGATATCAAGATAATGAATTGATTAAAAATATTGATTTTTCACTTGGAAGTTATGATAAGATATTATTCAAAGCACCTTCAGGTTCAGGAAAGAGTACTTTTTTAAAAACTATTTTAGGGGAAACGAAGGTATTATCTGGTACTATCAATTATGGGCAAGAAAACGGAATTGAACTTTTTTCTGTTGTTTCTCAAAACCCATTTATCTTTGACGAAACATTGCTGTTTAATCTGACGTTTGATAGTCCAATAGATGAAAGTAGAGTCATTGAAATTTTAAGAAGAGTAGGAATGAAACATTTAGCAACAAAAGAGATGTTACATACTAAAATGGATAAACAATTACATTCTCTGTCTGGTGGAGAATTAAAACGGTTAGAGTTAGCAAGAGCATTATTATTTGAAAAACCATGCTTACTTGTTGACGAAGCTTTATCAGGGCTGGATGATGAGAGTTCAAAAATTTTGAATGATTTGATAAAAACTTATTCTGGAGCAGTTATTGATATAGAACATCACATTTCAGAGGAAATGATGGTTGGATATGATAAAATCATTACTATCAAGGACAATCATCTAGTTATAAATAATATGTTAGTAGAGTAATTAATAGTTAAATAGTGTAATTAGATAATTTTTGTGATTGGAAGAACTGATTTTATTGCATACAAAAAATCCTGATGGTGATCAAATGGTTCTATAATTTATAGGGTTGGTGGATTTTCTCCATCAACCCTATAAATTATAGAACCCATATATCTTGTCTATCTAAATAAAAAATACTTTTTCTAGATAAAAACTAAGCAGGTATAAAAAATCGGGCATTTATCCAAAAAAAGAATGTATTTCGGGGACTTCAATCGTTTTAGTTATTGATTTTTTCACAAATATCCTATACTGAAGTTAATAATGAATATGAATGATAGTTGAGAGTATAAGAATAACTCATAAATTTGATTAGAATCTTGTTGGTTAGGAAGTGGAATGATGGATTATATGAAGAAAATTTTGGAGTGGTTACCACGCAAATACTTAGTACTTATTGCTATTGGTATGTCTTTAACAGCTTTAGACGGTATTATTATTCCTTCTTTTATTTCAGGATTAATAGATGTTTCATCAACTCAAAAAGTTGAGGATTTAGTAAAAATTTCAATCATAGGTATTCTTAGTTATTCGCTTATTCGGCTTGGATTATTTATATGGGAAGATTCTCAACAAAGAATGATAAAGCAATTAACATTAACGCTTAAAGAAAAAATCATTACAGCATTCTTTTATGGAAAGTTTAACCAACAGGAAGTAGAGTTAATAGTGCTTAGTGAATTAAAACTATTAGAAGAACAAGGAATTAAGTCTGTCATGGGATTTTTCTATTGCCTTGTTTTTGCGTTGGTTACCTTGTTGTATGTATCTGCCATAGATTTAAAGTTAGCAGCTCTCTTTATTACGTTATCATTCTTACCGATTTTAGTACCAAAATTATTTGCTAAATCTATTCGAAAGCACTCAAAGGAATGGGCTGAAGTAAACCAATTAAGCATCTTGCAACAACAAGAATATTTGAAAAGTAAGCCAATTATTAAAAACTTTTTTGTAGAAAAAATCTTTTTGAATAAGTTGATGGGAACATTGAATCAAACAGAAGAAGCCTATTTTCAAATGAATCATGTTCGATTTACATCGAAGTTACTAGCAAACTTACTTTCTGGATTAAGTTCATTTGTGCCGTTAGCTATTGGGGTATATCTCGTTATTGTTGGTGACACTAAGTTAGCCACAGTTATTGCAATTTATTTAGCTAGTGATCGAATTGTTGGTCCTTTACTTAGTGCAATAGATTATTATCAAAGATTTAATTCAATCATTCCTGTAATTGAAAGAGTAGAAAAGTATACAGAGTTTGAATGTGATAATTCTGAAAGTAAATCTAGTATTAGTACCGTATTTCCGATTGAGTTACAACAGTGTAATGTTCAAATTGAAAAAATGACTATATTAGACAAAATTGATTTAGAAATTAATGAGAATGATAGGGTACTGATTATGGGACCATCAGGCTCTGGAAAATCTACACTCTTAGAATTAATATACGGACTCTATGTATCTAAAGATGGAGTTCAAAAGTATAATGGAATTCAGAGACAATTAGTTTCAGGAGATGATTTAAAAAAACACATTGGATTCTTTACTCAGGAATCAAGGATTTTCTATGAGTCGTTAAAATTTAATATTTCTCTAGGAGAAGATTATTCTGATAGTGAAGTTACCTCTGTTATTCAAAAAGTAGGGCTAGGGTATTTAGTCGATAGAATAGGGCTAGATAATGCAGAAGTAAATCTTGATGAATCACTTTCTGGAGGAGAAAAAGCTAGAATCTGTCTAGCACGTCTATTACTTAGAAAATACCAATTGCTGTTACTAGATGAGTTTTCTTCCGCTATTGATGAAGATACAACGATGATGATTAGGAAGCTTCTCATTAATGATAATATTCCATTTGTAGAGATAGCACATAGGGTGCCAAAAGATATCGACTTATACAATAAGCGTTACACTTTGGAGTCTGGTCGATTAATACACTAATCATTTATAAAAAAATCTCTTTGCAACCTTGAAGTTTTTGGTAAATCGCTATAAAACATGCTATACTACTAATGATATTATGTGTGAAAACTGTAAATATATATTTGGAGGCTATAGCATGGGATTTGTAATCTTTCTATTGCTAATTGTGGTACTTGGTGCCGCAGGTTATGCAACAGCAATATTCATGACAAAGAAACAAACTAAAGTAATTGAAGAATTATCAGAGAAAAAGGATAAGTTAATGGCAGTGCCGATTGCGGACACGTTCTATACTTTGAAAAACTTGAATTTAACAGGGCAAACAAAGAGAACGTACGAAACATGGCAAGCAACATGGCAAACAATCACACGATTCCGATTCCCTGAAATCGAAGCTGCATTAGTAAGTGCAGAACAATATATCCAAAAATTAAACTTCATCAAAGGAAATCAAGTGACACAACAAGCTGAAAACTTGATTGAAGAAACAAAAGCTGAAGTGGATAAAATTTACTCAGCATTACAAAAATTATTGGATAGTGAAAAACAAAACCGCGCACAGCTAGACTTATTACAAGAACGCTATGCTTCAATGCGCAAAGACTTATTAGCACATAGTTTCTCATTCGGCGAAGCACTAGAAACGTTAGAAAAACGTTTAGCTTATTTAGAATTAGACTTCGCGAAATTTAATACATTAACAAACGAAGGCGACCACTTAGAAGCTAAAGAAGTACTTGGACGTATCGAAAACGAAATGAAAGAATTTGAGTCAATCGTTGAACAAGTTCCTCAATTCTTAAAAGAAATCGAAACAGAGTACAATGAACAAGTAGAAGACTTGAAACAAGGATATGCTCGTATGGTCGAAGAGCATTATCAATTCTCTAAAATTTCAATTCCTGAAGAAATTGAAAAGATTGAAAAGACAATTGAAGTGGCACGTGGACATATCGCTGCTACAGAATTAGAAGAAGCTCGTCAACAATTAGATAAAGTGGCTCGTGAAATCGACCAACTTTACGATGTGATGGAAGCTGAAATCGAAGCACGTGAATTTGTATACCGTAACAAAGCTCAAGTTGAAAAACGCTTGAACCAAGTATTACAAAGCAACCGTTATGTGAATATCGAAGTTGACCGTGTTTCTCAAAACTATATCTTGTCAAATAACGAATTCGTTCGTGTACAAGAATTTGCTGAGCAATTAGAAAAAGAACAAGAAGCCGTTCAATACTACAGCAAAGCGATGGAAAATCATCAAGTGCCTTATTCAGTAGTGAAAGAACATTACGAACTCGTTCTTGAAAAATTAAACAGCATTGATGAAGATCAAACTGATTTAGTCAACACATTATCTGATTTACGTAGCCAAGAAAAAGCGATTCGCGACGGATTAGATGTCTTCGAATTAGACTTACGTAATATGAAACGTACGATTGAGAAGTACCACTTACCAGGTCTTCCAAAAGAGTACTTAGAATTGTTCTTTGCAACAAGTAACCGTATTGAGCAATTATGGCAAAAGATGGATCGTGTGAAACTAGATATGAACGAAATTAACGCGGCGAACAACGTAATTGAAGAAGATGTTGAAAAATTAGATATCTTCACAGAACAAATTGTTGATAATGCACAATTAACAGAGTACATGATTCAACACGCGAACCGTTACCGTTTATCACATCCTGAAATCGAAACAGCGATTGGTCGTGCGCTTGACCTATTCAACCACACATTCAAATACGATGAATCATTACAAATTATTGAGTCAGCGTTAGAACAAGTGGAACCAGGTGCTGGTAACCGTGTCCGTCAAAACTATCAATCAGAAAAGAATAATAGCTTATTCTTCTAATAGATAAATGATTAAGCCACGTGGGTGAAAACCCACGTGGCTTTTTTGTTTTCTCTTGAATCATCGTATCATAATCAAGTTTTATGTGTGGAAAATCTATGTTTTTACGATTCTTCCAGAAGTATACTAAAGATACAAATGAAGGAGGGATTTTATGGATTTTGTATTATGGGGAAGCGTATTTTTAGCGGGCTTATTCTCGTTTTTTTCTCCGTGCGTGCTACCGCTTTTTCCAGTCTATTTTGGTGTTTTAATGAGTGAACAAGAAGGGCCTCACCTGAAGATTGGAAAATTAGAGATCTATTGGAAGCCAATGATTCGAACGGTCATCTTTATCGCTGGCATTTCAACAGTCTTTTTCTTCTTAGGATTTGCGGCAACTGCATTAGGAAGCCTGATTTACAATCCTTGGTTTAATATCACACTGGGAGTCGTAATTGTGTTATTGGGCTTACACCAAATGGAACTGTTCCATTTACTATTTTTACAAAAACAAAAAACAGTTCAGTTTGAAATCAAAGATAAAAAATCGCTTTGGAGTAGTTACTTATTAGGACTCAGCTTCAGCTTCGGATGGACACCTTGTGTGGGACCAGTACTAAGCGCGGTCCTAACGCTTATCTCCACGCAACAAGCGAGTAGCACTTATGGTATTTTCTTACTTTGCTTATATATATTAGGCTTGGCTATTCCGTTTTTAATCTTATCTGCTGCTTCAACCGTAGCGTTTAAATGGTTTAATCTTGCTAAGAAACGATTATTATTACTTAAAAAAATCGGAGGACTTGTGATTGTTATTATGGGAGCATCGATTATCTTTTCTCAACTGTCACAAGTTTTCCATTAAATATTAGGAGGAATGAAGATGAAAACAAAATTGATGATTGCATTATTTAGTACATTGCTTTTAGGCGCTTGTCAAAATTCACAAATGGGCATGGATACAAAAGACATGAAAGAAACCACTGAAATGATGAGTTCGATGAGTGGTGAAAAAATGGATAAAATGGATAACATGAATTCCAAAGATGAGAAGATGGATAACATGAGTTCAAAAGATGAGAAGATGGACAAACAGATGGGGGAAATGGATGATATGACACAGTCTACCTTTACAACATTAGATGGGAAACAAGTTTCACTAGCAGACTATAAAGGCAAAAAAATTTATTTGAAGTTTTGGGCTTCATGGTGCCCAATTTGTCTATCTGGGCTAGCGGACATCACACAACTTTCTGAAATGCCACCAAAAGATTCAGTGGTCCTTACAGTCATTGCACCTGGTGTGAACCGCGAAAAATCATTAGAGGACTTCAAAGAATGGTTTATGGGGGTAGACTACCATTCATTACCAGTACTCGTAGATAAAGACGGTCAATTCTTGAAGAAACTTGGAGTCGTGGGATATCCAACCTCAGCATTTATCGATGCCAATGGAAAAGTTGTCAGAGTTCAACCAGGACACGTTTCTAATGACGATATCGTAAAAACGTTAGAAAGCCTATAAGAAAGGAGGATTTCCTATGGATAAAAAATTAGTGGTTACACTCTTTGCCGTTGTCATCATTCTTTTAGGATTGGCTTATTTTGCCAAAGGAAGTACCTTTGCAAAGGATTCAAAGGCTGATGAAATCTCAAATAAGGTGACCAAACTAATTGAAGCAGATAGCACTACTGGTGAAATGAAAAAGGAAGGTGAACATATGAAAGAAATATATTTAGCTGGTGGATGTTTTTGGGGATTAGAAGAATACTTTTCCAGAATTAATGGTGTTATTGATGTTGTGAGTGGATACGCAAATGGAAAGGTTGAAACGACCAATTATAAGCTCATTCATGATACAGACCATGCGGAAACGATTCATGTTACTTATGATGCTGATAAGATTTCCCTACGCGAGTTATTGTTGTATTACTTTAGAGTCATTGATCCATTTTCTGTGAATAAACAAGGAAATGATACAGGAAGACAATATCGCACGGGTATTTACTATGTTGATGAGGCAGATAGCGCCATTATCCAACAAGTCATGAAGGAAAAAGAAGAATCCTTTGGTAAGAAATTAGCTGTTGAAACGGAACCTTTAAAAAATTTCGTTATCGCAGAGGATTATCATCAAGATTACTTGAAGAAGAATCCAAATGGCTATTGCCACATTGACGTTAAAAAGGCGAGTGACCCTGTCATTGATGCCAGTCTTTATCCACTACCTGATGAAGAGACTCTAAAAGCAACACTCACGAAGGAACAATATGCAGTTACTCGTGAAAATAAAACGGAAAGAGCATTCTCAAATGAATACTGGGACAATCATGAACAAGGAATCTATGTAGATGTAGTTACCGGAGAACCACTCTTTTCTTCCAAAGATAAATTCGATTCTGGCTGCGGATGGCCAAGTTTTTCAAAACCAATTTCTTCAGAAGTTGTGACCTATCATGAGGATAATAGTTTCAATATGAAACGTGTTGAAGTTCGAAGTAGGGTAGCCGATTCACACCTTGGACATGTTTTTGAAGATGGTCCAAAAGAAAAAGGTGGACTTCGTTTTTGTATCAATAGTGCTTCCATCAAATTCATCCCACTCAATGAGATGGAAGCAAAGGGATATGGTTATTTAGTCGATTTCGTCAAATAACCACTCAGTGCTTCTCTAAGTTAATCTCCTTTAGAGAAGCACTTTTTTGAGTAAAAATAGATTTAAAACCGTTATGAATAGAAGTATAATAGAGAAAGGAGGGGAATAAGATGTATTCAATCTTAATAGTTGAAGATGAACCAATTATTCGTAGAGGGATTGCATCCTTAATTGATTTTGAATCGCTGGGAATTTCAACGGTTCAGGAAGTAGAAAATGGGGAGCAAGCACTGGAAAAAATACGAGAAGAAGCGCCGGATATTTTACTAACAGATATTAATATGCCGAAAATGGATGGCATTACTCTTGCACAGTTGGTGAGAACAGAATATCCGCAAATGAGAATTATCTTCTTAACGGGGTATGATTATGTAGATTATTTATTATCTGCAGTGAAAATTGGAGTAGAAGATTATATTTTAAAGCCAGTAACGAAATCAGAAATCGAAGCTTTATTGGTGAAAGTGGTTGCCAAACTAAACGAAGAAAAGCGCCAACGAGAACTATTGGCATTAGCAAGTGATGAGGACGCCTCTTCGGGAACTCAGCATTTCGAGAAGCTGATTTTAGAACAATTATCTAATCCGAATTTAGCGCTAGGTGAACTTGCAAAGCAATTAGGATTCAGTACAAACTACCTTAGCCTTTTAATCAAAAAAGAACTTGGAATGTCCTTTCAAGAGTATGTGACTCAGCAACGGATTCAAAGAGCAAAGCGTCTCTTATTATCAACCGACATGAAGATTTATGAGGTGGCTTTAGCCGTTGGAATAGAAGATATGAACTATTTCTCTTATCGATTCAAGTCGATTGTCGGCGTTTCCCCTAAAAGTTTTAGAAGTGGTGCAAAAATATGAAAAAACAGTCACTTGCAACAAGATTATTTGCCTATTTAAGTATCATGCTTTTTGTCATGGTCGCTTTAATTGGAAGCTTCTATTTTATAAAGAGTAGCGAAGTTTTTCATCGTGAAGTAGAAGATCATACCATTCATGAGATTGATACCAGCTCCAAGTATATCGAGCAGTACGTTTCGAATCTAAAATCTACTTCAAGATCTTTATCACAGTCTCAGGCGATTAAGGACTTTGCCCGTCAAACAACAGCTGAAAATGAAGCAGCAATCCACGAATGGCTTGAGACAATGTTGAAGAGTCATCCGGATTTCGTATCGATACGATTGGTGACAAAAGATGGTAGATTAATTACGACCGGGATGGAAGAGGAAATGGTGACTTCAGCGGATATGATGGCCCAAAAATGGTATCAAGATGCTCTAGAACACTCGAATGTCCCAATCATTCAGTCTATCAAGAATCAGAATAATCAAATCGTGATTTCTATTAGTCAGGAAGTGAAAAGCAACGCAGGAGAAAATCTTGGCGTTATCCGCTTAGATGTGGATTATCACGAACTAGAAAAATATGTGAAAGAACTTTCTCTAGGGGAAAATGGATATGCCTTTGTCATTCAAAAGGACGGTACACTTATTTATCATCCGGATTCGGAGGCTTTCGAGTCAGTTGATAAGCAAATGTCGGTACAAGAGATATCAAATAGTCCGATGGATTCAATGGTGTCTGATGATTTTTTTGTTCATAAAAGCCCTATTGAAAATAGCGATTGGATCTTAGTAGGTGTTAGCTCATTTAGTCGGTTTAAAGAAGACTCTGTAAAACTACTTGGGATTGTCAGTGTTGTTGGAGTGCTTAGCTTGCTTATTTGTATGTTGGGTATTTTTACATTGATTCGTTATCAATTACTACCTGTTAAAAAACTAGGGCAAGTGATGAGACGAGTAGAAGAAGGCGACACGACTATTCGAGCAGAACAAAAAGGAGCTCAAGAGTTCCAAGCGTTAGCAGGTACCTTTAATCAGATGCTCGAGAGAATCGAGACTTTAATGAAGGAAGAAAAAGAGCAAGAAGCATTGACCCGCATCTATGAATTAAAGGCGTTAACGAGTCAAATTAATCCGCACTTCTTGTATAATACGCTGGATACCATTATTTGGATGGCAGAGTTTCAAGACCATAAAAAGGTAGTAGACATTACGAAGGCGCTCTCTAATTACTTTAGACTTTCCTTGAATGCTGGAGAAGAAATAGTGACCTTACGCCAAGAAATCGAGCATGTCCGTCAATATCTGTTTATTCAAAAGGAACGATATGGAGACAAATTGGAATATACTATTTTCGAACCTGATGATATTCCTGATATCAAGCTTCCAAAAATCGTTCTGCAACCACTCGTAGAAAATGCAATCTATCATGGAATTAAAGAGTCAGAACGCCCTGGAAAAATTACGATTACTGTATCTAAAAGAGATACTTTTATAGATATTTGTATTGCGGATAATGGGGTAGGAATAAAAGAAAATACAACGAGTACAAAAGAACTTGGTGGAGTTGGTATTAAGAATATCAAAGAACGATTGACGCTCTTTTTCGGAGAAGCTTTTTCGATGGAAATTGAATCTGAGCCTAATGCATATACGAAAGTGTATTTACACCTTCCGTTAAAAGAAGAAGGACATGCGAATAGTTGACAAAACTAGGCGCTTTTCGTATACTTCTAAAGGTAAGCAATCGGATTGAGATTTTACTTATTAGAGAGGCTTGTCTGGTGAAAATAGCCATCAAAATCGTGCTCCCGATTGAAAACTTTGTAGAAATACAAACGCCCTTCCAGCGTTATCGGAATTAGAGATGAATGAACAGCTGTTTCATTGTAAGCAAGGTGGTACCGCGGTAGGACGCCCTTGCAGCAATGGGGCAGTTTTTTTATTTACAAAAAGAAGGAGAATGAAGATGAAAAAATTATCAAGTAGCGAAATTCGTCAAATGTACCTTGATTTCTTCCAAGAAAAAGGACATAAGGTTCAACCAAGTGCAAGCTTAATTCCTGTAAACGATCCAACATTACTATGGATTAACTCAGGGGTTGCGACTCTTAAAAAATATTTCGATGGAACGGAAACACCTGAGGTTCCACGTATTACAAATGCTCAAAAGAGTATTCGTACAAACGACATCGAAAATGTAGGACACACAGCGCGTCACCATACACTATTCGAAATGATGGGGAACTTCTCTATCGGGGACTACTTCAAAGAAGAAGTGATTCCATGGGCATGGGAATTTCTAACAAGCGAAAAATGGTTAGGTCTTGATCCAGATCGTCTATACGTAACTTACTATCCAAAAGATCCAGAAACAAAATCATTATGGATGGATAAAGTTGGTCTTCCTGAAGATCATATCATTCCAGTAGAAGATAACTTCTGGGATATCGGTGCAGGCCCATGTGGTCCAGATA
>JAGZLX010000099.1 GCA_018364485.1 Granulicatella adiacens | reverse complement strand
TGTTCTAATTCTTTTGCAGTATGTTTCTTAACCAACCTAAAAATACCCCCTTTAAAGTAGTTTACTTTTTTAAGTGTCTACTTTAGAGGGAGCATATCAAAGTGAATTTCGGAATTTCGCATTTTTACTGTTTATTTTGTTTCAATTTATAGTTCGCATATAGTTTTAACGTAATCGTTCCAAACACAGCTACTGTCAATAAGTTGATGATACTTACAATCCATCCTTGCGTAAATACAATCGTTGTAGAACGTTGATAGAACAATACATCAAGCGTTGGCGCAATCAATCCGAAAATCGCAATATTTACTGCCGCTTGTACAACATTGAATCGCACCATATCATGCCTTGAAAAGACTCCTTGTCGTAAGCTGTTGCGACGAATCGCGAATCCAAATACGAATCCTAATGCACCCGTACTTAAAGCCCAAGAAAGCCATAAGTGATCCGTATTGATTAAATCAAATAATACATGCCCAGTAAAACCGACAATGGCTGCTGGAATAGCACCTGCAACACCTGCAAAGAGTGCAAGGTATCCATATGCCAATTGAATATATACTCCCTCAAATGGTGTTGTAATCGACGTTATTGTCATTATCGTTGTCATAATTCCAATCCCAATAACAGTATAGAGAATTGTTTTAAACAGTCCGTCTTTCACAATACCCCTCCTTTGCCTAATTCGATGTTGGCTCTTCTCCAATAATTCGTACTTCTGGTTCTAGAGCGACGCCATCCTTTTCTAAAATCACTTTTTGAACATAGCGGATTAAATCCATATAGTCCGTTGCTGTTCCGTTATCAATATTCACCATAAATCCAGCATGCTTTTTAGACACTTGCACGCCACCGATTTGATGACCTTGAAGTCCAGCCTCTTGGATTAATTTTCCTGTGAAATGCCCTTGGGGACGTTTAAACACACTTCCACATGAAGGATACTCTAGCGGTTGTTTGCTTTCACGTAAATGCGTTAATTCCGCTACTTTTTGGTCAATCTCTTCTTGCACGCCTTCAGCTAGACGGAATCCAACTTCAATTACAAGATCGCCTGTTTTTTGAACATGGCTATGACGATAGCTGAAGTCTAAGTCTTCTTTTGTGTAAGTTTTGAATTCCCCATCAGGAGTAATGACTTCAACGTACTCAACGACTTCGCTCACTTCACCGCCGTAAGCTCCAGCGTTCATGAAAATCGCTCCGCCGACACTTCCTGGAATCCCGCAAGCAAATTCTAAGCCTGTTAATCCATTTTTCGCTGCTTCTTTTGAGACATCAATTAAAGCTACTCCGCCTTCAGCGACGATTTGTGTACCCGACACTGTTAAATGAGACATGTCGTTTAACATAATCACAGCACCTCTAATGCCGCCGTCTTTAATAATCACGTTCGACGCGTTTCCTAAAATCGTCGTTGGAATATTATTTTCGCGAAGCCAATGCATCACCGCGCTTGCTTCTTTTTTATCTTTTGGAAAAATCAGAATGGCAGCACGGCCACCTGTTTTTGTAAATGTATAATTTTTAAGTGGTTCGTTGTAAAAAACTTTTACATCCGGAAACTCTGTTGAAAATACAGTATAATCCATATTCTTCTCCTTATTCGTAATCCTTTTAATACTACTATTCTCACACGATTACGTCAACTATTTGGAAGGTTTAACCCTTACGCATCCCATTCTTGTAATAATTGATGCACCATTTGCGCTGAACGTTTTCCAGCTTGAACGATAAACGTATCAAAATCAACCGCAGACGTCCCACGTTCTGGAATATCGGAAATGGCACGAATCACGATAAATGGAACTCCAAACGCGTGACACGCTTGAGCAATCGCTGCCCCTTCCATTTCAGAAGCCATCACATCTGGGAAGTGTTTTAAAATATGTGTTCTTTGCTCACGAGTATGAATAAAGCTGTCAGACGAAACGATAAGGCCTGTATGGCTCTTTAAATCCACCTTAGCAATCGCCTGTTCAATCGACGGTAAGAAGTCTTGATTCATGGCAAAACGTGCTGGCATGCCCGGCATTTGCCCGTAAACGTAATTAAAGGCTGTCACGTCGGCATCACAGTAAGCTAGTTCTGTCCCAATGACAATATCTCCGATTTCTAGAGTTGTGCCAAATCCACCTGCAGAACCGGTATTAATCACTAAGTCTACACCGAAGCGGTCGATTAAGATTCCTG
>JAGZLX010000017.1 GCA_018364485.1 Granulicatella adiacens | reverse complement strand
TTGAAGCTTGGTAGGAATTGAGACGTACGGCTCAATCCGGTGCCCCATTATGACTATTATGAAGACATCCGAGGAATCTGAAAGATAGACGTAAGTCTATTATTTTTTTGCACACAAAAAAGGAGGGGTTGCCCCCTCCTTTGATTAATCATTATCTTCATCGGTTTCGTCTGTTTCGCCTTCTTCAGCACGAATCTGCTCAAGTTCTTCCTCAGAAAGTTTTGTGACATGGATCTTACGAATACGATCATTCTCGATTTCTGTCGGTTGTAACATAAACCCTTCGAATCTCACCTTCACTACCTCATCATCATCTGGGAAGTAGCCAAGTTTCTCGATAATCGCACCCGCCATCGTATCCACCTCATCAGACTCTAATGACGTTTGATAGATTTGATTGAATCGGTCGAGTGACATTCCGGCATCAATCACCGAATTGTTTTCGTCAATTTCTACGACTTCTTGTTCTTCTACGTCGTACTCGTCTTCGATATCTCCGACGATTTCTTCAATCAAGTCTTCTAATGTAACAATCCCTTCAACCCCGCCGTATTCATCTTTCAATACCGCTAAGTGTTGACGAGTTTTTCTAAATTCTACTAATAAATCATCTACGAAAATCGTTGATGGAACGAATACTGGCTCATGCGCTAAGGCACGTAAGTCAATATTGTCGAATCCTTGCTCTCTTGCAGCACGGAAAACATCTTTTACGTGAATAACTCCGATTACTTTATCCTTATCTTCTTCGTAAAGAGGAAGACGAGAATATGAACAGTTCAAGATTGTCTCTAGGTTCTCTGAAATATCGTCATCCACGTCAATCATTAATGTATCCGTACGTGGCACCATCACTTCACGTGCTAGTTTTGTATCTAGAGAAAGTACCCCTTGCATCATCGCGAACTCGGAAATATCAATCGCTCCGTCGTTACGGCTGTTGGCAAGTAAAGACTTCATCTCGCTTCGTGTTAATTTTTCTTCTACCCTCGAAAATTCGATTGGTGTCATTCGTTTTAATAATCCTGTTGAGAACGTCAAAATCCATACGAATGGTTTTGCAATCTTTTTGACAAACAAAATTGGTCCTGCAGTATATAATGCAATTTGTTCTGCTACTTGCAACGCCACTTGTTTTGGATATAATTCCCCAAATACTAAAGTAAGGTATGCTAGAACGACTGTCACAATCACAAGTGATAATGTTTCAGCTCCAGGAATGTTTCCTAATAATGGTTGGATTCGTGAAGAGAAACTTGTAGCGGCAGACGCACTTGAGAAGAACCCTGCGAATGTAATGGCTACTTGAATTGTTGCGAGAAACTCATCTGAATTCTCTAATAAGCGCATTACCTTAATGGCTCTCTTATCTCCTTCTTGCGCTTTCTGTGCCATTTTTCCTTGGTTGATAGACACAAACGCAATCTCTGCTGCAGAGAAAAATGCATTTAATGCAGTTAATAATACAATGATTAAGATCTGGACTCCCAGCGAACTCCCATCTGAATCAGCTGTCATAATTTTGTTAACCCCTTTTAACTATAGATTTTACCTATTCTATGAATGGTATAGAGATATCATATCAGTTTTTTTTGAAAAATCAAGATTTTCCCCTGTTTTGTAATGGTTCTTTAATGTTTAAAGCCCTTTCTAATGCATTTTTCAGATAGATTCTTTTCATTTTCTCATCATTTCCTAACTTTTCTAGTTACAATTTGCCTAAAAAGTGGTACTATTGTAGTGAAACCAATCTCAAGGAGGAATGAGTATGTTATTAAAATCTCTTGTAGTTCCAAAAAAGAGTCTAACGGTCGTTAAAGAATCATGCACGTTAGAAGAAGCGATTACGATTTTAGAAGAATCAGGGTACCGCTGTGTTCCTGTATTAGATGAAACGGAAACGTTCTTTAGAGGAAACATTTATAAAATGCATATCTATCGCCACAAAGCAAACGGTGGAGATATGAGTCTTCCAGTTACTCATTTAATTAAAAACTCAACTAAATTCATCAGCGTGGATAGCTCTTTCTTCAAAGTGTTCTTCACGATTAAAGAATTACCTTACATTGCCGTGTTAGATAAACAACAACGTTTCTACGGAATCTTGACACACAGCAGCTTACTT
Source organism: Granulicatella adiacens (assembly GCA_018364485.1). Classification (GTDB taxonomy): domain Bacteria; phylum Bacillota; class Bacilli; order Lactobacillales; family Aerococcaceae; genus Granulicatella; species Granulicatella adiacens_A. The sequence goes on along the minus strand of JAGZLX010000017.1, from coordinate 26,344 downwards.
AGCATGCTTCAAGAATCATGGAACGTGAAAAACGGTTCTTACGTATTAACGATTATCTCTGGCGGTGAAAAAGGCGCACTTGCGAATATCTCTAAAGTGATTAACAAGTATGCTTCTATCGCGAACGTAATGACTATCGATACTGAGAAAGATAAAAGCTTACGCCGTATCTTGATTACATTGCCAGCAGGCGTGACAAAAGACACCCTAAAACAAATCATCGACGGCCTCGAAAAGAAAGACTACTCTGTTGCGGAAGTAGAGGATTTGCAAAACAACTAGGATGTGAGCAAAAGCGTTCAGAGGCGATGACGGTTCGCAGTTTAGCCGTAAGCGGTCTGAAAGACCGTGCGGACTAAACTCGAAAGGCTTGAGCCTCTGCTTTTGCGAACTCAACTACTAGGATGTGAGCCCGAACTCAACTTCACAGGCAGAAAGACAGAACACAAAAACCAGCACACCAGCCTTAAGCTAGTGTGCTGTTCTTTTTTTATTATCTTAACGAATCGCTGAGCGAGCCATACGAGCTACTGTATGACGAATTCCTCGAATCGCAACTGACAATGCGTAAATATTTTCCACTGTCGCTAAACCGCCGTATCCTGCGTCCCCGATATGTTGAATATCCACACCGGCAACTTTATTACGGATAGCAATTTGTTCGATGACTTCTCTTGAAGAACCTTCTTGGCTTGTTCCAATCGCAGAAAGTACAAGTGCATCATTGGCATGCGCCTCTTTCACAATTTCCACCAGTTCTTCATCCGTAAACCCTGGCACCGTTCCAACTGCTGGCACAAGAATCACATCGGCCCCTGCTTTAATAAAGCGTTTCGCGATTTCCACGTTCATCACAGGTTCCTTCGAGCCTGCTCCGTGCATCTTCCCAGCAATCACAAGCCCTGAATAGTGTTGTTTCACCATGGCGAGTGACGCTTCAATCGTTTCATTCGTTACCCCTGTCCCTGGATTTCCGGTTAAGCAGATAAAATCAAGACCAAGTTCTTCTGCACGTTTCACCGTTTCAACAGTACAAGTACGACCAGGTGAAATTTCGATGCGTGTTTCTAGCATCTCCGCATTCATATCCACTGGTTCCAAGTTCGCTCCGATTGGTAACCCACTCAGTTCTTTCGCGCGTTGCACTGGATTTTCGCTTTCTTCAGCCCCATAGATGAGCGGATCGAAGCAGTCGAATCCATTTAAGAGCACCATGTCTCCACCGAATGCCTTTGCGATTTCTGCGTTGGATAATTCATTTAAGAAAGTAGGTCTCACGCATACCGTTTCACAGCAGACTGTTCTTCCTTCTGCGGCTTCAATCGCCTTTTTCAGTTCCTTTCCGGTCATTTTTCTGAAATCACTGGCCACACAATTTAACAATCGTTTACTCATTTCGTTTCCTCCTGTCCGCGAACAAGCGCCACTACCTCTTTCAACAACGCTTCATCCGTCTGTTCGTAATCGCCATTTTCATGATAGGCATAGCTGAGCCACTCGCCGGCAGTCGTCGGATCCGTCTTCCACGTCTTAAACGTTCCATGGATTTGTGAAATCCCCGTCTCCTGCATTAAGTGCTGCACATTTTCTTTAGTGACACCGCCGCCACAAAGCAGTTCAATCTGACTTCCGTAGCGAGCTTGCAAGTCTTTTAAGAGCGGAATTCCTTTCTCAATGTGCGCCTGCTGTCCCCCTGTTAAAATGCGCGTGCATCCAAGCTTTATCAAGCCCTCGATAGCACTATTCACATCCGGCACAAGGTCAAACGCCTTATGGAACACACTCTCGGCATGATATTTCTGACACAACTCAATCATCTGCTTCGTACGATTCCAGTCAATCGTCCGGTCTTCTAATAGAAATCCAAACGCTAACCCTTTCGCACCTGCTTCTAATAAGAGTTTTGCATCGATGAGCATGCTCTCAAATTCTTCCTTCGTGTAGCAAAATCCTGCCCCGCGAGGACGAACCATACAGACAATTGGAAGTCTCACTCCAGAATCGAGCACTTTTTGCAAGGTGCCGATACTTGGCGTTAATCCTCCTAAGAAAAGCGCGCTATTCAATTCAATGCGGTCAGCACCAGAGCGCTCTGCAATCTGGCAGTCTACGATGCTTCCAGCACATACTTCTACTGTCATAACGTCCCTTCTTTCATGCGCGACAATGCAAGTAGCGCTAATCCGTAAATAATCGTATCTGTTTCTAAGTCTTTAATGCCAATCCATTCGTTTGGCAAATGCGCAATGTCTCTTTGCCCTGGGAAACTTGGCCCATACGCGATAATATTTGGAATGATTTTGGCATAAGTTCCACCTGTTGTCGTCACTGGAACGCTATCGCTCTGCGTGATATCCGTGTACACCTTCTGCAAGGCTTGCACATAGGCGGAATCCTTGTCATAGAGCACTGGGTCCCAATGCGAAATCACGTCTAGCACACCACCTTCTGGTACATGCGCATTGATTTTCTCAACCAACTCGTCTTTTGTGCAACTTGCTGGATAGCACATCGTCCATTCGACATAATGGCGACCGTCTTCCACTCCAAACGTTTCTCCTCTCAGTTGCATCATCCCGAAGTCACTATCTTCATAGGCGATGCCCAATTCTTCCCCGCGATGGTTTGTATGGAGAAGTTTTTCGTTGGCAAATGTATACAATCCGGATACTTTATCCGAGGATACAGACAATCGTACTCTGAGACGACCGCGTTCGCCGTAAACGACTGGCCATTTACAGTCTGGCGTCCACCCGAATGTCGGAGGAATTTCTTTCGTTAAATAGTGCTTCACGCATCCAAATCCTGTCTCCTCATTCGTCCCAAAGACAATCCGAACAGGTCGATCAAAGGTTACACCTTTTTCCTTTAATACGTATAACGCATATAAATTCGATAGAATTGGCCCCTTGTTATCCAGTGTCCCGCGTCCGTAGAGTCTTCCGTCACGAACCGTAAGTACGAGTGCTGGAGAAATCCATCCCTCTCCAAGCGGCATCACATCCACGTGACCAAAGATGCCATAGTACGCGCCATCTGGTCGGTCTTCTCCGTACTGCGCGTATCCAATCTTGTTATCGATATTCTTCGTTTGAAATCCAAGTTCATTGGCAATCGCAAGCACTTCATCAAGCGCTTGTCTAGGTCCCTTTCCGAACGGAGCGCCTTCTTCTGCTTCCCCTCGAATACTTGGGATAGCGACCATTCGTCTTAGTCCTTCAAATAGTGCGGGCTGAATTCCTTTTAGTTCCGCAATCCATTCTTCTTGATTCATTCTTTGACCTCCAATGGCTTCATACGTTCTTCTAAATACGCTTCAAGCCATTCCTTTGTCGCTAATTCATGACACATCGTGCCATCACTTTGCGGATGTACACGGAATACCGTTGGTGCTAATGTACTTGTGGCAACGACAAATGAGAAGTTCTCGATATTGGAAGCTGCCCCAAAGTCCCCTTTGGCATTCATGGCCACTACAGAAATATCTCCTGCCTCACCACGCGTTCTCTTCAATCGTTCTGCGAGGTCACTCACGGCTTTCTCACACGCCTTTTGTGGACTGAGGCCTTCTTTCATCAGACGAACGATTTCATAAGAAATTACGCCCTTCATCAAGTCCTCGCCTAGGCCTGTTGCTGTGGCACCACCAATCGTGCTATCGACATATAATCCAGAGCCGATAAATGGGGAGTCCCCAACTCGACCTGGTTTCTTCATAAAGAGTCCACTCGTTGATGTTCCTGCGACCATATCTCCAGCCGCGTCCAATCCCACCATACCTACCGTATCATGTCCGGCATACGGTGTGAGCTGTTCGCGTTCGATGTCTTTTAATCGGTTATGGAAATGAATCTTCGCACGGTCCGTCAGCATGTCTTTTTCTTCGAAATGATGAGCCTTCGCAAAAGCTGCTGCCCCTTCTCCGACCAACACATTATTCACTTTATACGCGCTTAAGGCACGCGCCACCGAGATGGGATTGGCAAACTGTTTCAATGCGCAAACCGCACCGAAATCAAACGTCGATCCATCTAAATAAGCGGCATCTAGCTCCACTTCCATCTCTTCGTTTGGAAGTCCGCCATATCCAACAGATTTAAAGTAAGGGAAGTCCTCCACTTCTTTAATCGCGCCTTCAATAGCATCTCCTGCAGTCCCGCCCGCTTCTAAATTCGGGGTCACCTTCTGGATTCCTTCGAGCGCCATTCTCCATGTCGCAATCATACCCCACATTCTCTGTCACCTCTTTTACTGAAATCGTTGTTCACTTTCTTCTTTTGTTCCGCTAATAATTGCTACGGCTCCGCCTAATGCTTCGCGTAAGCCCACTCCGCCTTTTTTCGGCATTTCTAGCATGACGACTTTATCTTTATAGGCTGCGATGGTGTCTTCATTCTCTTTCGAACAAATCACATAAGGCTTGCAGTCGGTTTGCTCTTGAATGGCTAACGCAATTTCTGCCGCCATTTGCGCATAGGTTCCGTAGTTAAAACATGGCCCTGCAAACAGCACTTCTGCTTTCGTTTTTAAAATCAGATTTTTAATTTTATGAATCACTTCTTCTTTATGTGCTTGGAAATAATCCGGACCACAATAAATCGTCGCAAGTGCTGTAAGTCCTGCTTTTTCAAAATCCTCTTTGAACATTAAATAAGAACCCACTCCGCCTTTTTCAAGGCCTAACTCTGTATCGCCACGTTCCTTCCCGCCGAATCCTGCTTGAACTTGGTCGAATAATAATAGTGTTCTCATCTGTTCACCCCTTTCTACGTAAAAAGGTGGCATCCGTTCTCGCATGCCACCCGAAGTTTTGACACTTGTGACTTACGTAGTTGTCATTTTATAAGTCATCAAATGATAAGTCGTTTAAGTCAACGTCGTCTAATTCATCACCTGTTAACATGCTAGCGCCCTCTTCTTCTTTCAAGTATTGTTTATCCAATGCTTTGAAGAATGGGAAGTAGATCAAGCAGCCTAAGATAATCAAGAAGATTTGGAAGAATCCGGCTACGACACTACCTGTTGATAACCATCCTGAGAAGAAGAATGGCGTTGTCCATGGAAGTGAAGCCCCTGTTGTATAAGGGATAATTCCCCACATCGTTGCAAGAGTTGCTAAAGTAATATTTACAAGTGGTGTTAATAAGAATGGAATCAAGATAATTGGGTTTAATACCACTGGTAAACCGAATGTAACCATTTCGTTGATACCGAAAATACCAGGGATTAAAGCTAATCGACCGAGTTTCTTCATTCGTTCTGATTTCGCAAGGAAGACCATTAAGAATACAAGAGATAATGTACTACCTCCACCACCGAAGTTACCGAAGAAGTCTCCGAAAGGTCCAGTGAAGATGTTTGGTAATGGTTGTCCAGCTTTAAACGCTTCCAAGTTTTCGTTTGTTAAAATTAAGTGGATTGGGTTGAAGACTGTATTTGTTACAGCTGGCCCGTTAATACCGAAGAACCAGAAGAGTGTTGATAGGAATTGATACAATGGTTCGAAGAAGACACTTTGACCGAATCCCATCAATGGAGCTTGTAATACTTTATAGATAAATGTTTGTGCGTATTGGAATTCTGTTAATGAGAAGATGAGATAGATTGCAAATGCAAAGAACATCGCAAACGCACTAGGAATTAATGCTGCAAATGAATGGTAAACTGCTGGTGGCACTGCATCAGGCAATTTGATAACCCATCCTTTTTTCTGAATCGTTACGAAGATTTTTACTGACACAATCGCAGTAATCATCGCTAAGAACACCCCTGCAGATCCAAGGTTTGAGAAGGCAAAACCACTAAATGCTTTACCTGCTTCATTCACAAATTTTGGGTGAACTTTTGGAGTCATGATAAGGTAGCAGACAAGTGATAATACTCCCCCTGCAATGGCATCACTTTCTAATTGTTTAGCATATGAATACCCAATACCAACGGCTCCTAAAACCGCTAAAATACTAAATGTAGAATCAATCACGGCATCCATTGAGTTTTCCCAACCTTGGCCGAAGAATTGCGCCATAAATTCGCTATACCCTGGCACTGGGAAGTTGGCAATAACAAGGAAAATGGACGCTACGATAATTAATGGTGTGCCGACTAAGAACCCGTCACGAATCGCAATCAGCACTTTATTCGTGCTAAGACGTTCTGCCACGCGTCCCATCGTGCTTTCTAAACCTGCAAACATTGTACTAACCTCCTATTGTTCTTTTTTTGATTTTAATAATTGAATGGCACGTTTCAAGATACGTTCGCCATCTGCATTTCCGTAGTCTTCAAGACTGATGACATCGACAGGAACTCCCATTGGATCGTATTTTGCATGAACCGCATTGAATTTGTATTTCACTTGAGGTCCTAACAAGATTACGTCTGGATGGTATTGCTCGTAAATCGTATCAAGTTTCGGGTCTGGAAACGCTTTAATTTCTAGTGGTAAATTATGCTTATCTGCTACGTCTTGCATTCTGCTAGCCACTAGACTGGTTGACATCCCCGCATTACAAAATAGATAAATTCTTTTCATGTTCATTTCCTCCTTCCGTTTCTATTTAATTGTTTCTATCCGTTCATAAAGGGCGATAATTTCTTCTGCTGTAATTTTAAGAAATTCCGCATTCATCAACTGGTCTTCTGCATGGACCAGTAAGAGCGAAAATGGCACCGGCTCACCGGATGTTTCTTGTTGTAATAATCCAAAGTGCGCTTCATGCCCTTGCGCATGATATTTATCTCCTTCTTCAATACAACGGCGCGCTTCTTCGAAATGTCCTAAACGCGCTTCTTGCACCGCCTCCATAAAACTGGATTTTGCTGCACCTAGTGCGCTAATCATCTTAAAACACACTAGCTCAATGCCTTCCATACGATTTCCTCCTTCCTTATCGAATCGCCTGAATAAACGACTCTACATTTTTTGCTTCTAATAAACACATCATTTTGTCCGGGGAGTCCAGTTGCTTCCCGAGCCATCGTAAGAAGAGTTGCATGAATTCCATATCCTCTTCCTTCAACGCGAGTAAAATTACGAGTTTTACGGGGAAATGATTCCACTGAATCGGCTCTCTTAATACCGCGATGGAAATCATCGAGCGCTTGCTAGATGGATGCAACGGATGCGGAATCGCGATCGAATAATCGAAATCCGTCGAAGAGAGACTTTCGCGTTTCATCACAGATGGTAGAAAGTCTTCATTCACAATACCCGCTGCTTCTAAGTGCGAACCCATTTGCTGTAGGATTTCTTCTCGGCTCGTCGCCTCCACATTCGCATAGAAGAAAGCTTCCTCCATCAACTGCCCAATTTGCGTGCGAATCGTCTCACTCATCTTCTGCGTTTCTAACGTATTCATCACTCGAATCAGCTGAATCTCATCTTGCGTATTGAAAAATAGTCCTAATCGAACGACTGGAATCGCAACGGATGGTTCCATTTGCTCAAAGGTGATGAGTAAATCGGCCTCGTAAAACTCCGTCACACCTGTAGTGAACGTCGCTTCTTCGGCTACAAAATCCAAGCGATGTTGGAACTGCTCCTTCAATCGCTCCACACTTCCAGCAATCAACGGATATTGCGTATTCGCGATAAGGACCGCGCGTAGTTTCGCGTTTGTCGCGCCTTGCATATAAGCTGCACCAATATGCAGTGCAAGGAATCCAATTTCCTCTTCGGTAATTTGGCATTGCAGCTCGCTCATCAAATACTGACTCACGGAAACTGCCGTATCAAACACCAGCGGATATTGTCGTTTAAAGGTTTGCACATAATGATTAGGTAGGCTTAAGTTCATCTGTACTCGTTCGAGTAATCCTTGTAAGTGCAATTGGAATCGCACCTTGAATTCCTTTTGATCCACAAACGAGATGCCCATCCACTGAAAGAGTCGCTCATCAATAGCGTTCGTTAGTTCTTCTAATCGAATGGTTTTTCCTTTGAAATGAACTTGTGATTGAAAGGCATTTGAATTATGATACGCCTTTAAGAGTTTTGCATAGGAAAGAATTTCTCCTTCCGGAATCTCTTTATCGCCTAGAATTTCTTTGAAAATCGAACGAACAATCATAGCTTCAACCTCTAAATCAAGGCCTTCTACACTACCTTCTTGTACCGTTTGTCCTAGTTTTACTCGTTGCAACACCAGTCCTAAATGTAACAATAGAAACGGCATGAGCGTTTTGCGAATCGAATAGCGATATTCTTTTAATTTCGCCCAAATAATCGCCTCTAATTGCTCCATATCCAACTCAGGGTACACATTCATGAGTTCTGAACTATTCAAGAAGTCTTCGTTTAATTCTTTTTTTAGTAGTTCTCTATACAATTTTCGCTTGCTGGCTTCTGGCCCTTCTAATACAAGCGCCCCATTCTTCGTCACGAGTTCCAGACCGTCGTATTCTTCCAGTTGTTGTTGGACACGAATGCGGTCTATATCAAACGTTTTAGCGCTTACAAAACATTGTTCGCAAAAAGCTTCGATAGAAACGCCCTCCCCATTGAACAAGAGTTGCTTCAGTAAGTTGGCGCTTCTTTCTGCGCTATCTTGTGGAGCTCTTAGTAGTCCTTCTGGGTCAGCATATCGATTTTGTTGGAAAGCTACGAGGTGATATCCTTTTTGGCGATCCGCTTGAATGATATGCGGCATTTCTCGGTTGATTTGTTCGATATCGGAACGCACTGTTCTTGCGCTGACGCCGAGGCAGGAAGCTAATTCACGTCCTTTGATCCATTCTTGGCGTGCAAGTAAGTGCAACAGTTGTTGGTGTCGTTGTTTCATTAAAAATCCCTCCACCTCAATTTGACTATATCAGATTCTTTGATTCCATTATACCTAAAATCTTTTCCTATTGTTAGGAAATTTTTAGTCCCTTTTTGAAACGTTTCGTAATTTTTCTTACTTTTTGACAGATTTTGGAGGTTTGGTGTGCAAAAAAAGAAAAAGATGTCTCTTCTATTGAAAAGTTTCTAATAGTAGTTGTAATAGGGCACCGGCTTGAGCCGAAGTCTCAAGCTCTTTCAAGATTCAAACGACCTCTAGAAAATCAATTTTCAAGAGGTCGTAATTCACTTTGAATGCTATTCCCTATTACTGCTACTATGGAACTTTTCAACTCCTTCGAGACATTTTTTTCAACTGCTCTACCAAAATCCAGTCACAAAGAAAATTACGAATGGTTTCTGGCGAGGGGAAGGACAAGGTGTGGGTGCTGCGAAGGTGCGAAAAATCTAGATTTGGGCAACAAAAAAGGCACTGGAATCGGTGCCTGTAGGACTGGGGTAGCTGGATTCGAACCAACGAATGACGGAGTCAAAGTCCGTTGCCTTACCGCTTGGCTATACCCCAATGGTGGAGGGGGGCAGATTCGAACTGCCGAACCCGAAGGAGCGGATTTACAGTCCGCCGCGTTTAGCCACTTCGCTACCCCTCCAGCAAATATTAAAATTTCGTACTCAGATATCTTACAATAGTTTGAAATAGAATGCAAGGATTTTACCGTAAAAATAGAAAGAATCTAGTCAGTTTTCTGGCTAGATTCTTTATGGATTATTTTAATTTAGAGGTGACTTTCTTCTTCGAGAAGGTGCGCTCTTGTTTATTTCCTAAAGCGTTCAGACGGGCATCCAATAGAATATGGCGTCCCTCTACGCTTCGGGTGTAGATGATTTCGTAATTGCCGATGTATTTTTCGATATTTGCGACAAAGACGATGACGTCTTCTTTTCGTTTATCAAACATGCTTGGGACGGCGAAATACTTCGTTTGGTCATTGACCCAAGTCATGGCTCTTAAAATATAACGCTGGTTCTCGATTGGAGCAAAGAATTCCGATAACGCCTGTGCAAAAATTTCTTTTTCGCGCAAGGTTCCACCCTTTAGATAAGTGGCGGTGTGAATCGAATTCTTATCACCGCGTACGACTCTCGCCTTGCAGTTTTGGGTCTGCAAATGTCCGGACGCTAGCAAGGCTTTTCGTACGGCTTCGGCAAAGAGTTCGAGGCGTTTATACGGACTCTTGTATAGGAAATATCTTAACCAGACGATATTTAATACGATCATCGATAGAATTCCCACTGGATATAAGAGTTGGGACGGTCCGTTCGCTAAATCGAGGATGATATAGATGATTAGTTCCGTCAGTGCGATTGCTTGCGCATAGGTTAAAATTTTCCGTGCATCTGTTAGCAGAACGGTTGGCAAGAACGTCTTGTCCACTCCTACTTCATTGGAAACTTCCATATCTTCTAGAAGCGGAAGGGATTCATTCCAGCGTTCCCTTAACTCTTCGCGGTTACGCGAGCGTTCAATCGTTTCCTGGTTCAGTTTTGTTAGATCCTTCTTCGTAAACTTGATTGTTCCAAGGTCTAGTCGATCCACGCCTGATTCAATTGTATTTTCATTATAGTGTAGGCCTAAGAATTGCTTCATGCGGCGTTGTAATAATTCCATATCCGGACTATCGATTCCCACAGCAACCTCTTCGTCCTCTTTCTTCTTGAAGAGTTTTTTCTCCGCAAGATTAATGGACACGAGATGCCAAACGCTACTTGTCTTATCCGGATTTTCCGGCCAAATACGAATCGCGCGACCTCGCATCTGATTGCTGAGCATGAAACTTCCGACAAAGCTAGCGAGTATCAATGAGTTCACGCATGGCGCATCCCATCCTTCCCCGAGGAGAGATTTTGTCCCAATCACGACATGAATCTGTCCTTCTTGGAAGAGCTGCGTCACGGCGCTCACTAAATCATGTTGCGACCCTACTAAACGCACCTTCACATAATCCTTCTCGTCTAGTTGCCCAACTGGTTGGAAGGTAATCTTATCGGGGCCAAAAATAGCCTCTAAACGCGATTTGACACCTGTCGGGATAATCACGAGACTTCCCGTTAAAACGGCCACAGGAACGTCTAATCGGTGCTCCACAAGCTCTCTACGTAGAACTTCAAAGTAAGGCAATACGCCCAGTTGGCTATATTGAACTTCTGGATTCCCTAAGTGTACCTCAAAGTCTTTTCGGATGAAGTCGGTTAGAATCAGTTGTCTCAAGTCGTTGCCTAAGGTTTCATATTCAGCCTTAAAGATTTCTCGGACGGCGTTTAATTTTCCAAGCGATTGATTTAATAGCTGGTCGAGTTGTTTATTGCGAAGCAGCTGCACTTGTTTACGGTCGATTAACCCAAGCGATTTCAACTCATGCTTCAATTCTTTACAGTCTTCTTCGGATAAATCATACCAATGCGGAACGTCAAATAACATTCCTTGTAAGAGGATTTCGAACCACGCCAAGTCAAACGTCGGAAGGAGGCTCGCCCCAAGTAATTGTTGGAAATGTTTCGGGAACTCGATTCCTTTATGTCGTAGGAAAATCAGTGTTGCCGAGAGATACTTCGGCTCATTTAAGAGTTCATCTTCCGAGATGGTTCCATCGAGCGCACGGCTAGTTCTCACAGCCTCGCAAAACACCGAATCAGAGGATAGATTTTTCAAGAAGGCTCTCTTCTGCGTAGAAAACTGATCGAGTTGTTTCTCTTCTTCCTTCGTTGGGAAAGAGAAATACACATAGTCCTGGTGCGGACACAAACTGCCCTCTTTAACGAGTTCTGGGACGGTAATTTCTTCATCAATTTCCCCACACATGGCCACATAACGCTCCCACAGTGCAGGCTCTCCTTCATATGGCGGTGTTGCCGTTAGCGAAATCACATTTATATCCGCAAAGGATTTACGGAAGGTTTCTAGACTCTTCCACCATTCATTTCGCAAGTGATGACACTCATCGAGGCATAATGTTCCTAGAGACGCATTCTTGAAGAGTGCAATAATATCCACGTCTTTAAAATCAAAGTGCTCGTTTTCGACGACATCGTCCGTATCCTCGACTTCCGCGTCGCCTTCCAGACGATTGATGGCACTATGCAACGCTTGATACGTCGCAACGGTGATCGTCTTTGGCTGTTTCAGATTTTGCGAAATCATTTCATCGGCTAGACTCGCATCATCCAAAAACGCCTCACGAATACGGTCCACCCACTGCTGACGAATGGTTACAGTCGGCACTAAAATAAGCGCCGGCTTACTATTACGACGGATAAATTCAATTCCTAGCGTCGTTTTCCCAGAACCTGGAGCCGCCACCAAATGAATATGGCCATCCGCCATAATCGTATCGCTCTTTTCTAAAATGCGCTTTTGATACGCTCTCCACTCGCCTTTAAAAGATAAGTGTTCGAACATGTAACCCCTCCTTTGCTCATTCATTATACCATCAGATTTCTTCTTTTAATTCGATTTTGATAACACTGTCCACCTCATCTGGCAATGGATAGGTGTAAGCCCCAATTTCTCCATATTGTGCAAAACAAATGTCTTGAAAAGCTAGAGTAGTCCAACTGTTAGAAATTCTTACTTCGCTACCATCTTGAACAAAACTCATACGTTCAATCTGCTCTTTATCAATCCCTGTTAACGCAATCGGACCAATAGGTTGTTCAAACACATGAGCATACAAAATTTTCCCATTCTTTGTATAATAACCCCATTCCGGTTTTGGCAGATTCACTAATTCTCCTTCGTAGATAGATTCTCCATTGCTGTTCATCCAGCATCCTATTTCACGCAAAATATCGATACTCTCTTGAGGAAAGCTTCCCCTTGCATTTGGTCCCACATTTAAAATCATATTTCCGCCCTTACTGACACATTCGACCAATTTTCGAATAAGAACTTTAGAACTTTTAAACTGTTTGTCAGAAGGATTATACGCCCAGTAATTATTCATCGTAAGACACAATTCCCAAGGTAATAACTCTCCCTTATAATTTCGAATCCCTTCATGGGGTAAAATTTGTTCAGGACTAACAAAGTCTCCAGAATAAGAATGAATCTCTTCTGTTGCAATACTTCCAAACCCTTCCCCCGAAGTCTCTAATCGGTTATCAACGACAACGTCTGGTTGATATTTTCTTACAAGTTCTATTAAATCGCTTGCCTTCCATTTCTCACCAAACATCTCTGCATATGAAAAATCAAACCAAAGAATATCGAGTTTCCCATACTTTGTTACAATTTCCTCTACTTGGTGATGCATAAATTCCAAATAGCGGTCAAAATCGATTTGTTCATCCTTATAAGCGATATTTCCTCTCATAGGATGATGTCGATCTGAGTACTTCGGATAATCTGGATGATACCAGTCCAGCAGACTAAAATATAGTCCGACTCGAAGCCCTTCAGCCCTTACTGCCTCTACAAATTCCCGAACCAAATCTCTTCCAAAGGGTGTATTGGTAATTTTATAATCGGTATACTCGGAATCAAATAAACAAAATCCGTCGTGATGTTTAGCCGTCAATACGACATACTTCATTCCCGCTTCTTTAGCAGCCTTTGCCCAAACTTTGGCATCGAATTCACTTGGATTAAATGCGTCAAAATAGGGTTGATAGTCTTCAATTGTCATTTTTTCATTACTGCGAATCCATTCTCCCCTTCCAGGAATCGCATAAAGACCAAAATGAATAAACATCCCAAATCGAGCTTGTCTAAACCATTCCGTCCTTTGTAAAATGATTTCTAAAGAATTCTCCATGTCCCTCCACTCCTTTACATCCATACATTCAACTAATGTTATTCTAGCACTCTTCTCTTTTCAATTACACCTTTTTCTTGAAAGAACAGCATTGCCTTTTAATATTATAACAATACAAAAAATCTCTTAGATAGGATTACCTTCTCACAAGGATTGATAGTAATCCAGAGATATCTAAGAGATTTGTTCTATTAATGATTCATTCTTTTTTTCTGATAGTCCTTTGAAACTTTCATCAAAGTCTCGTAAGCTTCTGCCAACTCTTCTTTCAATGTGGCATCTTTCAAGTACGACTGCACCTTGGCAATCACTTCTTTTTCGCGACTCGCATCTAAAATCGCGATACCATTTTCTTTTTTAATACGAGCGACATCGACAACGACTTGCATGCGGCGTTCAAAGAGCGCTACAATCTCGCGGTCGATGGCATCAATTTCTGCGCGCTGTTTTTCTAACACTCGATTTCCTCCTACTGTTAAATTCCAAAGAAGACGCCTAATGGGTAGCCTACAATAATCGCACTAGCGGCACTGAGTAAGAATAGGCCTCCTCCGTATACGAAGGCATCTTTTGCATTCGTCCAACCAGAACCGACCGAAATCGCTACATACGGCATGCTTGGTGGTGTCATGAAGGCAAGGCTCGCCATGAATCCAATCAAGCAGGCAATGGTTCCAGCTTGTACATCCACAGAGCCTGTCGCATAGACAGTCGTTAATACGGTTGTGACGACTGATACGGTTACTAAGTTTGAAGAGACATTCGTTTGTAATCCTGCCCAAAGGACGAAGATGATTACGACAAGAATTGGAGATAGTGTCGCAAATACAGGTACGAGTGAACTTTCAAGAAGTCCGATGACTCCTAATTCCGGTTTTGTGACAAGAGTTCCCATGCTTAAAGTGGCTCCAACCAAGAACATACTTGGCCAGTACACACCTTTTTGAAGTCCTTCTTGAATCGATAAGAGTGGTTTCCCGTCAAAGGACAGAATCGCCATCACGATGACCCCAATCATCGGTGGGAATGCCATTCCAGCCGTTTTTAGGAAGGCTGCGACGTCTGGTAAGAATCCTCCTACGAGTTCTGGTAACACCCATAATAAGACGACTCCCATGAAGATGAATACTGTTGCGGTTTCGCGTTTTGATTTGGCAGGAAGTGCTTCAAGCGATTCGAGTGGTTTCATTTCCACGTTTGATAAATCCACTCTCCAAATAGTTCTAAGCACAACCCACATCGCGATAAAGAGCACGAGTCCGGCTGGAATTCCGATCATCATATATTGCGCGTTGGAAATCGCGATTCCTGTCGCATTCTTATAAAGCGCCATGGCTGTCACAGAGAAGACGTGGTTGATTGGCGTCATCGCAGTACCGATTGCTACTGTTGCAAAAAGTACGATAAGGAGCACCGAAGCCTGTCTATCGCCTTTTTTCAAACCGAGAACGGCCATGATTTCCTCGTAAATCGGGAAGACAATCATAAAGAGAATCGTCGGCGAAATAAAGAGACTGATAGCAAGAACACTGGCGTAAAAGGCCCCGATAAAATGCCATGGGGACTTCCCTGCAAAGGAGCTACCGAGTGCACGTGCGACGAAACGTCTCAGTGCAGGCGTTTGCTCGAGAGCGTATGTCATTAAGAATGTAAATAATAGGAAGACAAAGGTTGTATTCCCAAACGACAAATTAAAAATCTGTCCGTAGTTGACGCCTGGAAGCATCCCGATTCCTAACATCACATAGCAGAGAACGCTTGGCCAGTCCGTTGCGACAAAGAGCCAAAGTAATAAACTACTAAAGAAGATGGAGAGGATGGAAATTGTTGGTGCCTCAAGCCCAAATAATGGTTGTTGTGTAATGGTTAAATAACCGCTCGTTCCCATGAGAACAGCGCTGAGTGCAACGATGGATAGTTGCAACTTGGTCCATGTTTTTCCTTTCATTGGTTCACCTCATTCTTATCTATCCTACCTCATTTTTTAGCAGATTGCTATTGGAAATAAAGAGTTTCTGGAAATTTTTGAGCAGTTTTCTACTATTATATAGCAGAAATTTTCCTCAAAACAAAAAGCCGGGCACGAAGCCCGACTCTGGATTAATGTTCTAATTTTAAGGTTTGTGCTAAACGTTTGTACATTAACATCGCAAGTACGCTATTTAGGCCGAACTTCACGATATTAAATGGAAGTAATGCGAATACCATTAATGATCCTAAGTCTGTTACCAATGGGTTTAATGCATGTGCTGCGGCAACGATTTTTTCCATTGGGAAGTTCATCGCTGTTGCATAAAGTGGGAACATCACGAAGTAGTTCGCTGTCAGTAACACCACTGTTGCAGAAATCGTACCGATGACTAAACTAATCACTGCTGATTTGAAATTACGGCGACGTTGATAGTAAAGCACTGCTGGTAACATAAAGCTTAAGCTACCGATTAAGTTTACTGTTTCTCCGATTCCAAAAGTCATTGACCCGTTATAGAAGAAGTTTAACAACACTTTGATGAGCGCAATCAAGCTTCCGTGCAATGGTCCAAGAAGATATCCACCCAGTAATACTGGTAAATCCGAGAAGTCGAGCTTCACGAATGTTGGGATAAACGGTACGTTGAACGATAATAGCATTAATACGGTACTAATCGCACCAAAGACTCCTACTAGAACAATTTTTTTAGCCGATGTTCTGTTCGACTTTTTTACATTTGTACTCATGGTACGTCCTCCTTCATAGGGCGAAGGAAATTGCACTGTTTCTCAGTTTCAAAGAAAAAAGCAGCATTGAAATGGACCTTTCAATACTGCTCGTCAAATAGACTTGTTGAAATAGTGCCATTTTCTCACATCTAGACTATACTATCGGTTCTGGAATTGCACCAGATCATGCCAATTGGCTCGTGGACTATACCACCGGTCAGGAATTTCACCTTGCCCCGAAAATGTTATTTATGTTTGTATTGTAGCACCTCACCGCCACTTAGGCAATCTCTCTGCCTCAAAAAGCTGTTTTTATGCTGTTTCTCCAATAAAAAAACTTGGATGACGTTTATCATCATCCAAGTTTGTGCTATAGAGCACTCCCTTTATTTCACTTCTTTAAACTCGTATTCTAAAATAGCCTCTTTAGATAATTGGTAGCTAACCATATTGTCCTTTCTCTTCAATGCTGCATTAACTGTGTTATAGAGTGTTGGCGCCTTCTTGCGACTTGTCGCATCATCAAACTTAAATTTATTAACGTCGACTTCAATCGTTAACCCAATGTAGTTATTATCGTCCTTCTTAGTGTATGTAACACCTTCAATTCCTTCCATCTCCGATACAATCTCGTCTCGCTGACTACGAACGGCTTCTGTGTACCGTTCATCTTTGGTGATATCGTAAATGATTTCCATAGTTAGTTTAGAAACTGAATCTTTCTCTTTATCATATACATAGGTTAATTTCGTCTTACTAGCAATCTCCTGTAAAACAAATTCACTTTTTGTTTCTTGGCTACATCCCAGTAAAACAAATAACGCCCCCAATAATAGAATGGATAGTTTTAAGATTTTCTTCATATGATACTCCCTTATTTTGACTTGCTTTTATCATAGGAAATGAACTATGGTTTGTCAAATTCCGTTGCTGTCCACATCCAACATTTATATAAAAAAACTTGGATTCCATTTACTGCAATCCAAGTTCATATTGATTATTTCACTTCTTTAAATCCTTCTTTTAAAATACTCTTTTTAGATTCTTCAAAGCTGTAAATATCATTTTTCTTTATTACCGCTGTATGAACGCTACTATATAGAGCTGGCGCTTTAGCACCTGCCTTTCCATCCTCATAGTTAAACTTCTTAAGATCCACTTCAATCGTTATCTTTAGTTCTTTTGCGCTATCAGATTGAGTGACTTTAACCCCTTCAACGCCACTCGCGTCGTCTACTATTAGTTTTTGGGTACTACGTGCTTTCTCTTCGATTTCTTTACTTTTTGAAATGTCGTAGATGAGATTAAATGTTACAGATGAAATTGAATCTTTTTCTTTATCGTACACATAGGTTATTTTTTGTTTTATATCACTAAGATCAAAAACAAATTCACTTTTAGCTTCTGAGCTACATCCCAGTAAAACAAATACTGCTCCTAACAATAAAATAGATAGTTTCAAGATTTTCTTCATAATCATGCTCCCTTACGCTTTTTCTTAATCATACGGAATGAACTTGGCTCTGTCAACTATTCCTTAGCTATGGCTTTATCCTTAAAAAGAGCAAACAAAAACCGCCTCCTTTTCAGGAGACGGTTATTTCATTTCATATTAGAAACGGATGTATGTTGCTTGAGATGCAACGCTTGCTGAGATTGTACGGTAAGAGATTACGTTTAATCCACGTACGTTCATTTCAGAGATGTATAATGAACCATCTGCGTTAACTGCTTCTACGAAAGCTACGTGTCCGTAAGTTGGGTCAGCACCTGCTAAACCTTGTTGGAATACGATTGCTGAACCAGCTGATGGTGAGTGAGATACTGAGTATCCATAGCTACGAGCGTATGATGGCCATTCAGCCGCGTTACCCATCATGCTGTGACCGATTGGTGTACCAACTTGTGCCATACGGTTAAATACGTAGTAAGTACATTGTCCGAAGTATCCACCGTTAAGTGAAGCACGGAAACTTGGGTCAACTGCTGGGAAACCTCCGCCAGTTGTGTAAGTGTAGCTTGATGTTTGTGTTTGAGCTGCTGGTGTTGAAGTAGAGCTTGAAGCTGTACTTGTTGAAGCTGTGCTAGCTGCTGCAGGTGCAGGAGCTTCATATGAAGTTTGTGTAGCAGTTGTTTGTGATTGTGAAGCTTGTGCTGCTAATGCTTGACGAGATGCTTCAGCAATACGAGCTGCTTCTGCTTCAGCTTTTGCTTTTTCTTCAGCTAAACGTTTTTGGAAAGCTTCTTTTTCAGCAACTAATCCATCACGTTTTGCGATTTCAGCTACTTCTTCTTGTGAAAGGTTCGCTAATAATACTTTGTTTTTAGAGAAAGTATCGTTTAATTCTGTTTGCAGAGAAGCTAATTCTTTTTCAGCTGCTTCTTGTTCAGCTAATTTTTCTTGTTGAGCTTCTTCTTTAGATTCTACTTGTTTTTTGTCTTCAGCTTGTTGTTGCATTAATTCGCGGTTTGCACCCATTAAATCCATTACAACACCGATACGGCTAACCGCATCTGATAAGCTTTCAGCGTTTAATAAGAAATCTAAGTATGAACGAGCACCATTTGTTTGTACTGAACGAGCTTGTTCTTCTAAACGTGTGTTACGTTCTGCGATAACTTTTTCTAATTTAGCAATTTCAGCTTTTAATGTTTCGATTTGTTCTTGAACTTCAGCTTTTTTAGCTTGAGTTGCATCGATTTTAGTTTGTACATCAGATAATTCTTTCGCTAATGTATCGATTGTAGAATTAACTGCTGATTTTTTCTCATTAATGTTAGCGATTGATGAGTTAACTGAATTGATTTGTGAATCATAATCTTGCGCGTTAACTGATGGCGCTAAAGCTCCTAGTGATAATACTGTTCCTGTTACTAATACTGTTAATAAACGTTTCTTCAAGTGATTTTCCTCCAATGTTTCTCACTAATTTATATTCGAAGTAGCCGGTCACGGCTTTTAATAAAACTTAACTTGGTACTATAATACCATAGGACTTTAGGCGGATGTTGATTTTCTTTGAATTGATAATACCTTGTAATAAAGCTGTAACATAACCCGAACGACTGACCTTTTTGATACATAAATGGTTATTTTTTGTGAAATATTACAGGGTAAAATGTGAATTTTTGGAGATTTTCAGCGTAAAAAAAGTATAAATTGATTCCAAAGAATCCTTGCGGATTTATTGATAATAACTGTAATGGGGGACCGGTTCGAGCCGAAGTCTCTCACCTTCAAAGCCTCAAAGCGGCCGTACAGAAAAATTTCTAACGGCCGCTATTTCGCATTTAATCCTATCCCCCATTACTGTTATTATAAAATCCGCCCATTCTTTGGAATCTTATTTTTTTCTCCGCTTGAAAATAACTCTGCACATTCTGCGTTAACACAGCCAGAGCTTCTATGGTTTGAGCGAATGCAGGTTTAAATGGGAAAGTGCAGGGTTTTGCAGTCGGAATGCGCTCACTAAATCTTGAGTTTTGGAGCCAACAAATTCGGGCTTTTGACCAAAAAGTTATTTTGCAATATAACGTATATGTCATATTGTGTTTTTTACATTTGCTTTTGAAATATGATTGTGTAGGCGTTTATAGCATGTTTAAAAATCTATTTAAAAAATTTTTTTGTTTCAAACTTTGTGAACTGCTCGTTATCGTCAGTTTAGTTAAGAATAATTTTCTAAGTGACTTTATATATAACAGGCACAGGATGATTCTGGAGAATACTGCGGATTTTATCATCACAGTTACGTGGGCGCATAAAATAAGAGAAGCTTAAAGAGTTATACGCAGTAGCTGATTGGCATAAGCTTCATCACTCGTGATTCGCTTAATCCTAATCATCCTTGCGGAAATCCTTCACGGTGCGAAGGATTTGAGACCACTATAAGAAAATGGACTCACACTGTGAGTCCATTTTTAGCTTTTGTCTTACTCCCTCTTTGAGGCTTTTAAGGCGCAAGACCAAGGCTTGCGGCGGTGCAACGTTACAATGATGATAAATAAATCCGTAAGGATTCGCAAGAATCATCCGTATTTGCACTTATCTTTTATTTCAACACTACTAAGAAGTATTTTTTCTTACCGCGGCGGACGATGACGAAGCGTTCTTCGAAGGAATGCTCTTTCGTCCATTCGAATTCGAGGTCGGTTACTTTTTCACCGTTGATTGAAATCGCGCCGTTTTGAATATCTTCGCGTGATTGTCTTCTTGATGGTTCGATACCAAGATCCACAAGCCATGTTGCTAGGTTTTGGCTTTCTTTTGAGCTTTCGAAGGTTGGCATGTTTTTGAAACCTTGTTCGATTTCATCGGCTGTTAATTGTTGTACGTTCCCTGTGAAGAGCGCGTTTGTAATTTTCTTCGCGTCTTCTAAGGCTTTTTCGCCGTGAACGAAACGAGTGACTTCTTCAGCAAGGCGGATTTGCGCTTCACGTTTGTGAGGTTCTGTCGCCACTTTTTCTTCGAGCGCTTCGATTTCTTCGCGGTCTAAGAATGTGAAGTACTTGATGTATTTAATCACGTCGCGGTCATCTTGGTTTAACCAGAATTGGTAGAATTCGTATGGAGTTGTCTTTTCAGGGTCGAGCCATACAGCGCCACCAGCTGATTTCCCGAATTTTGTACCGTCTGATTTTAACATCAATGGAATGGTTAAACCGTACGCACGAGACTCTGCCCCTTCAACTTTACGGATTAACTCAAGGCCTGAAGTGATGTTCCCCCATTGGTCCGCACCACCGATTTGAAGTTGCACGTCTTCTGTCTTGAATAAATGCAAGAAGTCCATTGATTGTAGGATTTGGTATGAGAATTCTGTAAATGAGATCCCCACTTCTAGACGGCTTGCGACCACGTCTTTCGCAAGCATTGTGTTTAAGTTGAAATGTTTACCGTAGTCACGCAAGAAGTCTAATAATGATAAATCTTTTGTCCAATCGTAGTTGTTTACAAGGCGTAATGTTGCTTGATCTTCATCTGTGGTGAAGAATAATTTCTTCATTTGCGCTGTCAGTTTTTCTACATTGTGTTGAACTTGTTCCATTGATTGAAGCACACGTTCGCTAGTACGACCACTTGGATCCCCGATTGAACCTGTTGCTCCACCAATTAAGATAACTGGCTTATGTCCTGCTAATTGGAAACGACGAAGAATCATAAATGGAATTAAGTGTCCAATGTGCATGCTGTCCCCAGTTGGGTCTACCCCGCAGTAGAGCGATACAGCCTTTTCGTTTGTTAAGGCACGTAAGCCTTCTTCATCTGTCATTTGGTTGATGGCGCCGCGCCATTCTAAATCATCGATAATGTTCATCTTGTTTCTTCCCTTCTTTCTTGTAAATAAAAAATCCCTAATAGCCAAAAAGACTATTAGGGACGATTTTCACCGTGTTACCACCCTTGTTGACGATGCAAGGCATCATCCACTCGAGCATCCTTATCGCGGATGAGACGTCCTGACGGATTGCTCCCAAGTGTACTTCGCGGATGTGGGGGATTGTCTTGCACCGACCGACAATTCTCTTCTTTCTCCCGTGGACAACCACTACTGCGCTTGTTCATTGCTTATATATGTGCATTTAGTATACGGCTTATCCTACTTGATGTCAATGACTACATTTCATCTGGAGCAGCTACGCCAAGAAGCGCTAAGCCTTGTTTTAGGATGCTTGCTGTTGTTTGTACTAAAGCGATACGGCTGTTGAAGGCTTCATCTTCAACGAGCACTTTTGTATGTGCGTAATATTTATTGAACGCTTGTGCTAAGTTGATCACGTATTTCGCAATCACTGATGGTTCGCATTTTTCTTCAGCAAAACGCACAACGTTTGGATAGTTTTCGATGAGTTTCAATACTTCCCACGCATCATCGTCTGTTAATGAGAAGGCTGCTTCCTTGTCCACTGTATGGTTGGCTTTACGTAAAATACTCATCGCACGAGCGTGTGTATATTGCACGTATGGACCTGTTTCTCCTTCGAATTGCACGACTTCTTCAAGCGCAAAATCGAAGTTGTTTGTACGGTCGTTCTTCAAGTCGTGGAAAATAACCGCACCTACCCCAACAGCGTGTGCCACTGCTTCTTTGTTTTCAAGTGATGGGTTTTTCGCTTCGATTTGTTTCAAAGCAAGTTCTGTTGCTTCTTTTAACACGCCTTCAAGAAGGATGATTTTTCCTTTACGTGTCGATAATTTCTTACCGTTCAATGTGATTAGTCCGAATGGAATATGCACGATATCTTCAGACCAAGGTAAGTTTAATTCCTTTAAGACTGCTTTTAATTGTTTGAAGTGGTTTGATTGTTCCATCCCTACCACGTAAATACATTTTGCGAAATCGTAAGTATTCTTACGGTAGTTTGCGGCTGCTAAGTCACGTGTCATGTATAGTGTTGCGCCGTCTGATTTTTTAATTAATGCTGGTGGTAAATCATATTTTTCAAGGTCTACGATGGTCGCGCCATTATCCACTTTTAATAAGTTCGCTTCTTCAAGCATGTCGACCACAACGTCCATCTTGTCGTTGTAGAACGCTTCACCGTTGTATGAATCAAAAGTCACGCCGAGTAAGTCATACACGCGGTTGAATTCTTTCAATGATTCACTTCTGAACCATTCCCATAGACGAACGGCTTCTGGGTCTCCATCTTCTAGTTTCTTGAACCATGCACGGCCTTTGTCATCTAATGTTGGATCTAGTTCTGCTTCTTCGTGGAAACGAACGTATAATTTAATGAGTTCTGCGATTGGATCTGCTTTTACAAGCTCTTCGCTTCCCCATAATTTGTACGCTTCGATTAATTTACCGAATTGAGTTCCCCAGTCTCCTAAGTGGTTGATACGAATTGGCTCATAGCCTACTTTTTTCTCAAGGTTTGCAATCGCGTTCCCGATTACTGTTGAACGTAAATGTCCCATTGACATTGGTTTTGCGATGTTTGGTGAAGACATATCGATCACGACTTTACGTCCTTGACCGTAATCCCAGTCACCGTAATGCTCGCCAAGTTCTAAGACTTCTTTTAAGACTTCATCGGCAAAAGCGCTACGTTCTAAGAAGAAGTTCGCGTATGGTCCCATTGCCTCTGCGCGTTCGATGTGCTTATCGCTTACAGCTTCCACGATTTCTGTCGCGATAGCTTGCGGTGCTTTACGTAATACTTTTGCAAGTGTAAATGCAGGGAAAGCGAGGTCCCCTTGGTTCGCGTATTTAGGCACTTCAATCATTGATACGATTTCATCAACGCTTAAATGCTCGCCGACTGTTTTTGCGATTTGTTCTGCAACAATTTTCTTGTAATTCATCTTTGTTCTCCTTTTCTTTGGTTTTTATACTCGGATATCCATTTGCACAAAAAAATCCCTATACGACGACAGTCATATAGAGACGAGAATTCCCGTGGTACCACTCTGCTTGCTCAAATTGAGCCACTTTACTCGGTAACGGCGAATCCGGATTATCCTACATTTCAAATAATCATTTCAAAAGTGCGGTTCATTTTTAATGAATGGTTGGCTTTCACCCTTCCAACTCGCTAATACATTCGGTTAAAAACTACTCTCTTTTTCATCAATTTTGCTATTTAACTGTCATCCACTGTATCATAACTAGCCTGATTTTGCAATTTTACTTCTCTTTGAAATAACGAATCCCATTGACCACTGAAGAAATCGCAAATAATACTGCCACAATTCCGTAGAGGGGCTTCGAAGTAAATGCTAAAATCACAAATGCAATCGCACAAATGGCGTACACAATACATTGATATAAGTTTTGATTCATCCCTGTCACCTACTTCAATTTATCATGGTCATACGTATGCACGAGTTCAAGCCCTGCAAAACGTTGTTGGCGAAGCGCTTCATACACGACAATCGCTGCCGTATTCGATAAGTTCAACGACCTCACATGCGTATCGTTCATCGGAAGACGCAAGCACTTCTCTTCGTTTTCGCGCATAAACTCTTCAGGAAGACCGGTTGTTTCTTTCCCGAACATGAAGAATTGTTCCTCATCGCGGGCTAAATCCACCTCATCATACGTGTGGTTGGCGAATTTTGTAATTAAATATAATGGACGTTCTCCTAAATATTCTAAGAACGCTTCGAGGGATTTGTGATACGTAATATCGACATCATGCCAATAATCAAGCCCCGCGCGTTTTAAGTGCTTGTCATCTGTCGAGAATCCAAGCGGTTCAATCAGGTGCAGTGGCGAATTCGTCGCCGCACAGGTTCTTGCGATATTCCCAGTATTGGCTGGGATTTGTGGTTCAAATAATACGATATGATTCACCGTCATTTGGTTGCCTCTTCTCTATATTTTTCTTGTAAGACTACAATTGCTTTGTCTAATTCTTCAATTAACTCGATATCTTCCTTCGATGGATTTTCGAGCGATTCGAGTTTCTTGGTTGCTGCTGCTTTTTGCTCGTTAAAATAATCAATCATCTCTTGGTTGGATTCATTTACGATTTCTGCAACGGCCCATGCAGCGGTTCCCTTCATCACAGGACGCATATCTTCTTTCATGACACGAAGCAGCAGTGGAACTGCCGTTTTATCGCGGTAGTTGGCCAGCGCGATAATCGCATTTCGTTGCAACGGCTTCTTTCCACGCCACGATCCTGCCATTTTGCCAAAGCGCTCCTTAAATTCCTTATTCGAAATCGTCACGAGCGGCTTCAATAGCGGATGCGTCTCCTCAACGGATGGCTCCATTTCGGGATGCAAGTGGAAATCTTTCCCCTTATTATATGGACACACTTGCTGGCAAATATCACAGCCGTATATCACATGCCCGATTTTTTTACGAAACTCTTGTGGCATAAAGCCCTTCGTCTGCGTCTGATACGACAAGCAGCGCATGGCATTCATACGCCCGTCACCCAGTAGCGCACCGGTTGGACAGAAATCCACACAGCGCGTACAATCACCGCATCCATAGTCTACCATCTCGTCGGTTGGAAACTCGATATTCGTAATCAGCTCCCCTAAGTAGACATACGAGCCAAATTCCTTCGTAATGAGAAGTCCATTCTTACCGACAAAGCCAATTCCTGCACGCTCAGCCACGCGGACATCGATTAATTCGCCGGTGTCGACCATCGGCTTAAATCTGGAATCTTCGTCTTGAACTTCTTCTTTGATGTAGTTAATGAGGGCTTCCATGCGTCTTGAAAGAATAAAGTGATAATCCTCACCCCACGAAGCCCTTGCAAAGGCCCCGCGACGCTCTCCCTTCAAACGTTCCGGCTTATTCTTTGGAAGTGTCGGATATGCCAGCGCGATGGAAATAATGGTTTTTGGAGTGTCGAAGATTTTCTCAGGATAAATACGCTCTTCTAGCACTGGATGCTCAAATCCTGTCGTATGGCCGAGTTCTTTGGAACGGCGCATGCTCTCTTCTAAGTGCGTAAACGGCTCCGCAGAAGCAAAACCAATCTTATCGATGCCAAGCTCTTTACTTTTAGCGATAATTTTCTGTTTTAAAACTGCTGTATCCATCAAAAACCTCCTCTCTTTGTTCCTATCTATTGTACTATACTTCTCTTTTATCACAAAGTGTCTAAATTTTACGCAAAAAAAGAACGCTAGCCTTCGGTGTAAACACTGCGAAAGTTAACGTTAGTCGAACATCAATTGCCGTGCAAAATGAATTACAGAGCAAAAGATTATTTGTATAATAGCGCTTTTCTTAGAAAAAATCAACTGAAAAGTTAAGAAAAGTGTAAGAAATTTAAGACAAGAGAAAAATTGACAAATTTCAGCATTTAATCACCCTTAAAACTGCCTATAAACATTGCCAAATAATCAAAGAAATAAGGACCCACACTGTGAGTCCTTATGCATTATGCGTCTTTTTTGTGGGCTTCTTTAATTTTATTAAAGATGCTTTCTGTAATATAGGCACCTGCTTCTGGTTTTCCTGTTCCATTAATGATTACATCATGGATACTAAGATTACCATCAAGTTGCTGGATGAGTCCTTGCCAGTCTTCTCCGAATTTTTGACGGAATCGAAGCCAGTCTGTAAAGAACATCATT
>JAGZLX010000016.1 GCA_018364485.1 Granulicatella adiacens | reverse complement strand
TTCTAATTCTTTTGCAGTATGTTTCTTAACCAACCTAAAAATACCCCCTTTAAAGTAGTTTACTTTTTTAAGTGTCTACTTTAGAGGGAGCATATCACTTATAAGTGAATTTCGGGCAGTTGTGCTAGTTGTTAAATTCAATAAAGAAAACTTTGAGATAATCGCTTAGCGGAGTCGCTACTGGAACTGCAAAATCGCTTGGCAATCCTTTTTTCAAGACAATGCGGAACTTGCGATTGCCTTCTGCTTCACGGATGCCTTTCTCAATCATTTGTTGGAATTGAGATTCGCTCACATTCGCTGCGTTTGTTGATAAAACGAGCGTTCCTTTTGGTGCGACTAACGGTGTAATTTGCGTCACCAGTTTGCCGTAGTCTTTGGCTACGGAGAAAGTTCTCTTCTTCGTACGTGCAAAGCTTGGTGGATCCACCACGACCGTATCAAACTTCAACTGTTTCTTCACGGCGTATTTGAAATAATCGAACACGTCCATCACATAGATTTGTTGCGTTTCAGGGTCAATCCCGTTGACTGCAAACTGCTCTTTTGTCTTTTCAAGACTACGGTTGGCAACGTCTACGCTAGTTGTTTTACTAGCGCCACCCATTGCTGCAGCAACAGAAAAGGCACCTGTATAACTGAAGGTGTTCAATACGGTACGTCCTGCACTGTAACGCTGGCGAATCGTTTCACGCACCTCCCGTTGATCTAGGAAGATACCCGTCATCAATCCTTCATTCATATAAGTTGCGTATTTAACACCATTCTCCAATACGATTAATGGTTCTGGTGCTTCTGCCCCGCCGACAAACTGACTTTCTGGCAAGTCCGCTTCATTCTTGAAACGAATCTTTTCGTAGACCCCTTTGACCTCTTCAAACGAAGCAAGTGCCTGCGTTAAAATCAGGTCACGGTAATGATAGACGCCCTCGCTATACCAAGAGACAACGATAAAGCCATCATACCAATCGATTGTCACACCGCCAAAGCCGTCGCCCTCCCCATTGAAGAGACGGAAAGTCGTCGTATCCTCCGAATGTAATAGCGCATGGCGGTTTTCGAACGCCGTCTTGAAGATGCCGCTAAAGAACGCATCATCCAACGCTTCGTCTTCCTCTCGGCTATACACCCACGCAACTCCCTTATTTTGGAATCCAACATAGGCCATTCCTAAGAAACGACGTTGTTGGTCAACAACTTTTACTACTTCGCCTTCATCTGCGCGAAGTTCTTGCGCAAGGTCCATCTGACTGATCAGTGGACTTCCTTTTTTAATCAATCCCGCTGCTTTTTGTTTCACGATGATTGTTCCCATAGATTATTTTCCCCTCCATTTCATAATGGCACGATACAGTAGGAATCCAAGCCAACTTCCAAGAACATTACAGAGAATGTCGTCGATATGGCTGACTCCTGTGTAAAAGATAAATTGAAAGAACTCGATGGCAAAAGAGGTCCAGAACCCGTACCAGAGTGAACGAGAGTGTCCTTTTTCTTTTCCATAGAGCAAACCGCAGAAAAATCCAAGTGGCATAAACCACACGATATTCCCTACTACATTATAATACGCTGCAAAGACCGAACCTTGCACAAATAATTTAATACTGTCGACAAACGGCACCCACATAATATCTGAGAGCGGATGAGAGACGACTTGTAGCGTAAACGTCTCGTTCGTGCTTCTGAAAATCGTGAGCTGCGCGAGCAGTATAATATAGAAGATAAATAAATTTCGGTAGAGCTCCCACTTCCAGACGATTTCGCCTTTTTTCCGTGAGAATAAATAAATAGACCAAACGATCAGCCATCCGAGAAACAGGATGATTGCGTGGTCTACACTGAAAATAAACAAACGAACAAGTGGAAGGTGATTCACTCGCCCATCAAATAATTGGACTAGCCATTGATAGAATGGGCCAAGTAAATACATGTTCTTCCTCCTTGTTCGTTCTCCTTAAATTACAATTCACTTTCGCCAGGGAATACGACTCTAAACGTTGTACCCTTGCCGACTTCACTCTTCACAGAGATTTTACCGCGGTGACTATCCACAAGCGACTTCACAATCGCAAGTCCAAGGCCGCTTTCTCCGTACTTCGTGCTCTTTCTTGAAACGTCTGCTTTGTAGAAACGTTCCCAGATTTCTTTAATTTCGCTCTCGTCAATTCCGATACCCGTATCTGAAATCTCGACAATTGCTTTTTTACCTTCGTTCCACGCCTTCACTAGAATTTCCCCGTTGTCCGTAAATTGGTTCGCATTCTTTGTAATGTTCACCAAGATTTGGACAAAACGGTCATAGTCGGCATAAACGCTAAAGTCTGTATCGCATTCATAGCGCAAAGTATTATTTTTTACTTTCGCTAGTTCGCGAATTTGTTCTACAACGGTCTGGATGGCTCCAATCGCTGCAAAACGGTGTTGCACTAATACAATCTGGTTCGAACGAATCTTCTCGTAGTCGAGGTTTTCGTTAACGAGCCTGATCAATCGTTGTGTTTCACTAGAAATGAGTTCCAGTGAACGTCCACGACGAGACTCTGGCACCATATTGTATTTCAATCCATCGAGCAATCCATTCATGGTTGTCAATGGTGTACGCATTTCGTGCGCCACGTCCATCATAAATTGGCGGCGGACATTTTCTTGTCGCTCAACCTCTCTTTCAGACTCGCGGAGCGAATGCGCCATGTTGTTAAAGTCTTTCATTAAGTCGTCAAACTCGTCTCGGCTTTCGACAGGAAGTTTAACATCGAAGTCCCCTTCCGAAATCTTATGAGTCGCCTTACGTAGTTTGTTGATCCGACGAGTTTGATAGTTTGCAAAAACAAAACTCATCATAATTCCAATGATAATCGCTGTACCAAACGCGATAAACATCGAGTTACGAAGTTCGCGTACTTCCGTTTGAATACGACTTATCGGACTGGCTAAAGCCACATATCCTTTATACTGTCCATTTTTAATAATGGGATAGTATACCGTGATTAAGTTATCTACGGCTTCTCCGGTAAAGTTCATTTGAACTTCTTTCAAGTTGATTGCAGCACCATTTTTTAAGTGGTTTAATTCATCCTCTGTCAGTGCAGAGTTTGTATCTAAACTTCTAGAAGGATAGGTCATCTCGTTGTTTTCATCAAACATCGCTATACTGACATTTTCCTCGCGTAAAATGGTCCCCAACTTGTAAATATCCGCATCGCTCATATCAGTCGCAATTAATCCTTTGGCGTACGACTGCAATTGCTGAGACCGCTGTGTATACACATTATTACTCATTACGTTGTAGAAAAGAATTCCACATGCAGCAATCGTCAACAGCACAACGGATACGAACCCGAAGAGTTGCTGATAAAAGTATTTCATGGATTACAACTCGCTATCGTCAAATTTATACCCTACGCCCCAAACCGTATGAATTACGTGAGGACCAACCGCTTCGATTTTTTGGCGAAGTTTCTTGATGTGAGCATCAACCGTACGTTCATCACCATAGAAAGGATCTTCCCAGATTTTCGTTAATAAGTGTTCACGAGTGAATACTTGGCGTTGGTGTTTCGCCATTACCATTAATAAGTCAAATTCTTTTGGTGTTAAGTTTTCGATTTGTTTACCATCGATAAATGCTTCGTGTGTTTTCGTATTGATTTTCACGTGATCTGTTTCAACATCGAATTCTGAAGCAAATGTGTTGTCTGCAACAGTAGCGCGTTGTGTACGACGTAATAATGCTTTAATACGAGCCATGATTGTTACGGCGCTAAATGGTTTTGCAACATAGTCGTCTGCACCAATTTCAAGACCGATAACTTGGTCACTTTCTGAATCGCGTGCTGTAAGCATTACGATTGGAACGTTTTGGTTTACTTGGCGGATTTGGCGGCAAATTTGCATTCCGTCCATGCTTGGTAAGTTGACATCTAAGATGACAACGCCCCATTTGTTTTGGTTTTCTAAGAATGCATCAAGACCTTCTTTACCATCGTGGTAGAAGCTTGCCTTCCAACCTTCGTTTTCAAAAAACATTTCCATCATTTCGCAAACTGCTTCTGTATCTTCAATCATTAAGATATGCATGACATACACTCCTTTTTTATAGCTAAATTATAATTATTATAAGTTTTCTTCACAGATTGTACATCATTAATATGAAATCACACACCACAATTTATGAAGAAAGTGTGAAGCTGCGTATTTGAAATGCGCTAATTCACTATTTTTTCTTTTTTGCACTGCCTCCCAAGCTGAAGCGCAAATGATTCAGTAGCGCCATTTGTGCGTCACTCCAGGGATTTCGGCGCGTACTTCCTTTATGATGGAAAGTGCGTGCCATCTCTGTTTGTTTATCCCTACTACTTTCTAATTCCTTATAAAAATCTCTAGCTGATTTACGCAGGGCTCCTTTTTGGAAAATGAGCCACTGTTCGGCCAAGTCGCTGGTGGCCACGGATACTTGAATGAGTCGCGTGTTCATTTCTGATACTGTACGCTCAATATAGCTATCCGCCGTCTCCCCTTCAGACGTAAAAATCACCTTGACTTCGGCCTCGTCAAATGACTGGGTAATGCCTGGTACAAACTGCGCATCGAATACAATCCAGACTTCGATATTTTCAAACTTTTGAAAATTCGAGCAACGTTGGATGAGTAAATCCCTCGCGCTCTCTAAGTCATCTTGCTTCTTCAATGCCACTAGTTCTGGCCAAGCACCAATCATATTATAGCCATCCACAATGTACAGTTGCTTTTTCAATCTGCATCCCCCGTTTCCTATAACGAACGGTTACGGAAGACTTCGTACATCATTAAGGCACTTGCCACGCTCGCGTTCAGACTTTGGACATGTCCG
This sequence comes from Granulicatella adiacens, assembly GCA_018364485.1. Classification (GTDB taxonomy): domain Bacteria; phylum Bacillota; class Bacilli; order Lactobacillales; family Aerococcaceae; genus Granulicatella; species Granulicatella adiacens_A. Next base: position 23,771 of record JAGZLX010000016.1, on the reverse strand, counting down.
ACCATCGGAATGGTCACCATTTCGTCCACACTTTCCTTCACGATACGAGACACGCCTTTTCCTTCGTTCCCCATCACGATTGCAAGAGGGCCGCTAGTATTCCATTTGCGGTAGTCGGTTCCGTTCATGTCGGTTCCAAATACCCACACGCCTCGAGCCTTCAATTGTTCAATTGTCTGTGTTAAATTCGTCACGCGAACAACCGGCACATGCTCGATGGCTCCAGTTGAGGCTTTCGCAACGGTCGCTGTCAGTGAAGCGGAACGGCGTTTTGGAATAATAATTCCGTGAACGCCTGTTGCGTCAGCTGTTCGTAAAATACTTCCTAAGTTATGCGGATCTTCCACTCCATCTAAGATAACGATAAATGGATCCTCGCCTTTTTCTTCGGCTTTCTTAAAGACATCTTCTAAGTCGGCATATTCATACGCCGCAATTGAAGCAACTAGTCCTTGGTGAACGGCATTGCCAACAAGATCTTCAATCTTTGTCTTTGGAACGGTTTGAACTTGAATGCCTTTTTCACGCGCAAGTTCGATGACTTTTGCGGCATCTCGTCCAGAAGTTCCTTCTTGAATAAAGACGCGGTTCACGCGGTCTGGCGTCTGCAACGCTTCGACCACTGCATGACGACCAAATACGAAGTCCACCACTTCCTGAGCTTCCGTACGTTCTACATGTTCACGAGCTGGGCGCTGTCTCTTCTCTGTGCGCTCAGAACGCCCACGGTCTGAACGATTTCCGTTTCTTGATTTTTTCTTTGGTGCATATTCATTTCGTGCCATATTGCTATTCACCTTCCACTTGTTGTAAGCACCAATTAATGAGTTCTTCTAGTCGGGCTTGTTGACCTGATAAATATAAGTACCCCATTAATGCTTCAAAACCAGTCGCAATACGGTACGTTCCTACGTCTGCATTTTTGGCAACCGTATGACTCTTACTATTGCGTCCTCGTTTGTAAATTTCTAATTCTTCTTCCGTTAAGAAGTTTTCTTGTTCCAGCATTTGTTGCATCAAGCGTGCTTGTGCCTTTGCCGAAACAAACTTCGTTGCGGTCGCGTGCAATTGATTTGGCTTTGTTAGGCCTTTTTGCATCACGTGATTTCTGACATACACTTCATAAATCCCGTCACCCATATAGGCCAAGGCCAAACCGTTTAGCAGCTTCCAGTTTTTTTCTGTCATGCTTCTCTTCTCCATCGTGTTCCTTGTGGAGTGTCTTCTAATACAATCCCTTGTTCTTTTAGTAAATCACGAATCTCGTCGCTGCGAGCAAAGTTTTTCGCCTTACGCGCTTCAAGACGTTCGTCGATTAACGCTTGAACAGCTTCATCGAGCAGTGCTTCTTGTTTTTCAACGATACCGAAGATTCCAAATAGAACCGTTGCTTTTTCAAGGAGTGCTTCTAGTACTGCTTTTGAAACGACTTCTTGTTCTAAGTACACATTCCATTCTTTCAACCATTGATATAACACCGTCATACCGTTGGCCGCATTGAAGTCATCATCCATTTCTTTTTGGAATTCTGCTTCAATCGCTTCGAATTTTGCTAAGCGTTCTGCATCTTCTGGCAATGTATCTACGGCTGTTTCTAAGCGATAGCGTGCATTCTTGAAGGTCGTTTGTACTTTTTCAAGGTTCACGGCAGCTTCTTGAAGAGCCGCTTCACTAAATTTCAATGGACGACGATAGTGCGCACTTGCTAAGAAGAAACGAAGTACTTGTGGGTCAAGTTGTTGGATTAAGTCGTGAACGAGCACGAAGTTTCCAAGAGATTTACTCATTTTCTCTTCGCCCATCGTTACAAACGCATTATGCATCCAGTAGTTCGCAAATTTCTTACCAGTTTTTGATTCACTTTGCGCGATTTCATTTTCGTGGTGAGGGAACGCTAAGTCTTGTCCACCACCGTGAATATCAATCGTATCTCCTAAGTGTTTTGTCGCCATTACAGAACATTCAATATGCCATCCTGGGCGACCTTTTCCCCAAGGAGAGTTCCAGCTAATTTCGTTTGGTTTTGCGCTCTTCCACAATGCAAAGTCTAACGGATTGCGTTTCTTCGCATCATCTTCTGAGGCTGTACGATTACTTGCCCCGATTTGTAAGTCTTCGATGCGTTGATCGCTGAGTTCCCCATAGTCTTTGAATTTCTCAGTAATGAAATACACATCGCCTTCTGATTCATAGGCCATGCCTTTATCGACTAAGTCCGCTACAAAGGCAATAATGTCATCCATCGTGTTCATTACCGTTGGATTTAATGTCGCCTTTTTCACGTTTAAGGCGTTTGTATCTTCAAAGAACGCTTCGATATATTTCTTTGAGACTTCTTCAGCCGTCATGCCAGTTTCGTTAGCCACGCGAATGATTTTATCGTCCACATCTGTAAAGTTCGAAACGAAATTCACGTCATAACCGCGGTATTCAAAGTAACGACGAATCGTATCAAAGGAAACCGTACTACGTGCATTTCCGATATGAATATAGTTATAAACCGTTGGACCGCACACATACATGCTCACTTTTCCTTCTTCAATCGGTTTAAATACTTCTTTTTGTCTTGTTAAGGTATTGTAGATTTGAATCATAAGTTTCCTCCGATAGTCGTATCTCTTTCAATTTCTTCTGGTGTATGGACGCGGACCACTCGTGCTGGTAATCCAACCGCTGTAGTATGTGCAGGAATGTCGTCTAACACAACTGCCGCCGCTCCAATTTTGGCATATTCTCCAACCGTTACAGGTCCAATGACTTGCGAATGCGCAGATAAAAGCACACCGTTTTCGATGGTTGGATGGCGCTTGCCTGTATCTTTTCCGGTTCCGCCTAATGTGACCGCATGGAACATTTTGACGTCGTCACCGATAATCGTTGTCTCTCCAATGACGATTCCCATTCCATGGTCGATAAAGAATCGTCTTCCAATCGTTGCGCCTGGATGAATCTCGATGCCCGTTAGGAACCTGCTAAAGCCAGCGACCATCCGTGCAAGGAGTCTCATTTTCGCCTTTGTATGCAACCAATGCGCAGCACGGTGCAAGACCGTTGCGTGATATCCTGGGTACGTCAAGACGATTTCCAAGCTGCTTCTTGCTGCCGGATCATTTCTCTTATAAGTTTCCATATCTTCTCTAAAACGTCCCATTCCTTCACATCCTTTACATTTGTCTATTCTATTCATTATAACACAGTTTAAAGCACACAAAAAGCTGAAAAGCCGGGCTGCGGGGCCTAGCTTTTCAGCTTTCTAGCAAAACTATTTTAAGTCTAAAGTAACTTCTACTGTTTGTAATGGTACATCGTAGAATGGATCTTCGCGGCGACCTAAGAAATCTTTCGCTTGTTGTGGGAAGAGTGCGTACATTAACACATCTTCGTCAGATTTAGCGTATTCTTTAATCTCTTCGCGAATTTCTGGTAATTGATCTTCGATTAAGTCAGCTGGACGAACTGTCACAACTTCTGCATCTCCGATAATTTTTGCTTTCACTTCAGGATTAATTTCTGCCGGAGCTTGTCCATATAATCCTAAAACGTAATCTTTGATTTCTTTTGGAACAAGTTTGAAACGTTCGCCTGAAATCACGTTCATTACCGCTTGTGTACCAACCATTTGTGATAATGGTGTTACAAGTGGTGGGTACCCTAAGTCAGCACGTACTTTTGGCACTTCTGCTAATACTTCTTCGTATTTGTCAGCTAAGCCTTGTTCTGTTAATTGACTTAATAGGTTTGATAACATTCCACCAGGTACTTGGTAAATTAATGTTTTTGGTTCTGTATCTTTTACTTTAGGGTTTAAGATGCCTTCTGCACGGAATTTATCACGAATGCCGTTGAAGTAAGCTGTTGCTTCTTCCACTTTCTTCATGTCAACGCCTGTTTCGAAGCCTAAATCTTTAAGTGCTAAAGCCATAGATTCAGTTGCAGGTTGGCTTGTACCACCAGAGAATGATGATAAGCAAGTGTCGATGATGTCTGCGCCTGCTTCAGCTACTTTTAAGTAAGTCATTTCAGAAATACCACTTGTAGCGTGAGTGTGAACTTCTAAAGGAAGATCAGTTTTTTCTTTAATACGGCTTACTAATTCGTAACCTGTTTGAGGTGTTAATACCCCAGCCATGTCTTTAATACAGATTGAGTCTGCACCGAATTCTGCCATGCGTCCTACTAAATCAACATAATAGTCCACAGTGTGAACTGGACTTGTTGTGTAAGAGATTGCTGTTTGGCAGTGTCCGCCTGCTAATTTTGTTGCTTCGATGGATGTCTTCATGTTACGAACATCGTTTAAAGCATCGAATACACGAATAATATCGATTCCGTTTTGTACAGATTTTTCTACGAATAAACGTACTACATCATCAGCATAGTTACGGTATCCTAATAGGTTTTGTCCACGTAATAACATTTGCAATTTTGTATCTTTAACTGCTGCGCGAATTTGACGTAGACGTTCCCATGGGTCTTCATTCAAGAAACGAATACAAGAGTCAAAAGTTGCTCCTCCCCATACTTCTAACGCATGGAAGCCAGCTTGATCTAATGTTTCCAAGATTGGTAACATATCTTCAGTTGACATACGAGTCGCGATTTGACTTTGTTGTCCGTCACGCAAAACCGTTTCAGTTAAACGGATAATTTTGCTCATAATATCTTCCTTTCTTAAGGTCTTTTACTCGATGTGTACTCTGCGACGATACGAGCGATATGCTCTTGCATCTCTAGGACCGTATGCTTTCTAGAACGGGCGCACACTTTTGCGTCCTCATTGCAGATAAAACAACGTCTTGGAGACATTCCAAGGGCTGTTCGACTAATGGGCGTTGGAGTCTCTCCTGCCATTTCTACGACATCGATATCGAGTAATCGTCCGAGTGGGTGTCCTTCTTCAAACTCCGTACAAGCGCGCTTTACACGAAGTGCATCTGCGCGAAGTACGCGGTAAAATTCCATTCCTGTCTGAAATGAGAAATCTTCTTGGTGAAGCTTTTCAAAAGGCATTAAAGCCTCATCTAATTCAGAAATCACAGAGGCGAAGACCGTTGTAATCGCCTCTGAATTTTTAACAGGCCCTGGAATATTGAGTGTGATGGACACCAATACACACGGGTTCAATTGTTCTAGTAATTGTTGTTGGGTACGAGCACGTCTTTCTCTGACATCAAGCATTTGCATGATATCCACCGGTGCTCCATCAAACAAAGAATTAAACATTGCGAACAACGTCGATGATGCTTCCATCACGGTATTCGATTACCGCAACCACTTTATCACCATATTGGATTGGTTCTGGGTTTCCAACGATGCTGTATGCTTTTTCTTGTAATTCTTTGATTGTGTATTGAGGTACATCTAACCCTTTGAAGTGTTCAATTAAGTCTTGACGGTTAGGGTTAATTGCAATACCGATTTCAGTAACAACCACGTCCACACTTGTACCAGGAGTAATCACAGTATTTACTGATTCTACGAATGTAGGGATGCGTCCACGTACTAATGGGCTGATAACCATTGACATTTTTGAAGCAAAAGCTGTATCACAGTGACCACCTGAAGCTCCACGGATAACTCCGTCAGAACCTGTCATTACGTTTACGTTGAAGTCTGTATCTACTTCTAAAGCAGAAAGGATTGCAACGTCTAAACGGTTAATTACTGAACCTTTAGATAATGGGTTTGCGTACATGCTTGCGTCGATTTCATAGTGGTTTGCATTGTTTGCAAGTGAAATTGCTGATGGGTGGTCGAAGTCTTGAACGTCGATGACTTTCTCAACTAAACCTTCTTCTAACAATTCGCACATTGAGTTAGTGATACCACCAAGTACAAAGCTTGCTTTGATGCCGTCTTTAATCATTGCTTCACGGATGAAACGAGTTGCAGCAAGAGAAGCTCCACCTGTACCAGTTTGGAATGAGAATCCTTCTTTGTAATATGGAGAACCAGTGATTACTTTAGAAGCGTATTCTGCGATTAATAATTCTTTAGGGTTCTTCGTGAAACGAGTTGCCCCTTTGGCAATCCCTTTAGGATCCCCGATTTCATCTACAACAACCACGTAGTCCACGTCTGTTTGTGGAATGCTGATTGGAGTGTTTGGATAAGGCATTAATGTATCAGTAATGGCAACTACTTGATCAGCGTATTTAGCGTCGATCATTGCGTATCCTAAAGAACCGCAAGTTGCTTTTCCTTTTGTACCATTGATGTTACCGTACTCGTCAGAACTTGGAGCTCCAAGGAAAGCAACGTCGATGTGGATGTCTCCTGCAGTAATCGCACGAGCACGTCCACCGTGTGAACGAATCACAACTGGGTTTTCCATGATACCGCTAGAGATTGCTGCCCCTAATTTATCACGTAAACCTGATGAAGTGATGTTTGTAATGACACCATTTTTGATGTGTTCGATTAATGGTTCGTGTACGTTCGCGATTGAAGATGGAGCGATTGATAGGTTTTTAATCCCCATTTTTGCAATTTCATCCATAACCATGTTGATTACATAGTCTCCTTCACGGAAGTGGTGGTGGAATGAGATTGTCATGCCATCTTTTAAGCCAGTTTTTTCAATAGCTTCACGAATGCTACCTAATAATTTTTCTTGACGAGGTTCAACAGGTTTGATTTTACGGCTAGCTGCTTCATAAGGTTTAATGCGAGCTAACTCACCTTCGTATACCCCATATTGATCTGCATATTCTTGTGGAATTTCACGTCCAGCTTTATTTAATACCATCTTAAATTTCCTCCTCGCTAATCAATCCAGCCGCTTTCGCCAATGCGATTACGCGCTCAGCACGTTCCACGATTGGTTTATCGACCATTTTACCGTTAACTGAGATAACACCTGAACCTTTAGCTTCAGCTTCACGAATTCCCCAAATAACTTCTTTAGCGTTTTGAATTTCTTTTTCTGTTGGTGCATAAACTTTATTAACCACAGGAATTTGACGAGGATTAATAACAGATTTTCCATCGAAACCTAATTGTTTGATGCGTTCTACTTCTTCACGGAATCCATCCATGTTGTCTACGTTAGAGTAAACAGTATCGATAGCAGCGATTCCTGCAGCACGAGCAGCATGTAAGATCATGCTACGAGCGAAGAATAACTCTTGTCCATCAGGGTAACGACGAGTTTTCATGTTTGTTACGTAGTCTTCAGCACCTAAAGCGATACCGATTAAACGGTCACTTACTTTAGCGATTTCGCGAGCGTTTAACACACCTTCAGCAGATTCAATCGCAGCCATCATTTTAGTGCGACCTACTGGGATGTTGTTTTCACGTTCAACGCGAGTGATGATTTCATCCACGTCTACGATATCTTGAGCTGTTTCAGTTTTTGGTAAACGAACAACGTTAACACCAGCTAATACAACGGCTTCAATATCTAAAGCACCTGTTGTATCTAAACCGTTAATACGTACAACTGTTTCTACATTGCTGTAGTCAAAAGTTTTTAAAGCGAAATGTACTAATACACGAGCTGAGTCTTTCTCTTTTAAAGAAACAGCATCTTCTAAGTCAAACATAATTGAGTCTGCGCCGTAAAGTGGAGCGTCACGCAACATTGCTGCGTTTGAACCAGGTACGAACATCATTGTTCTTCTTAAGCGTTCCATGAGTCGATCTCCTTCCAGTCGTAGTTTTCAACTTCTGCTGCACGGTGAACCACTGTCACTGTACGAGCTTGAATTGTGCAATCTAAAGCCCCTTTATCAACTGCGATGACTTCTGCTGAAGTAACCCCTAATTCTTTTAAAGTTTCTTCGATCACACGACGGATTTGATTTCCGAATTGTTTTTCGACACTACTTTCTAATTGAATGTCGATTCGACCAGCGGTACTTGGATTTAAAGTGATCATGATGTCACTTGATTCCAAAGTGCCGACTACTGCACTTTTTTTAATTTCCATTATTGTTTCCACCTTTTCTTTTGGATTTTAACCAATGAAATGTTTTTCTTCTAAATAATGATACGTAGTTGCTGGAACGAGTAGTTTCAACTCGTCTACGTTTTTGTCTTGAATGGCAGCGCGCACCCGCGTCGCACTCACCACTTCATCCCCGGCAGAAAGTCGGTCTATAATCACTAGCTCTAAGTCACTCCCAAAAGCAGCTCTTAGCGCGTCATTATAAACGGAGGTTACTGGGGAAAGTGGTTCTTGACCCACAAAACGTTTGGTCAATTGTAACGTTGGAACAATGTTTTCTAAGAAGAGTGTTGCATCCAATGTTGCTTGAACTTTTGCCACTTCCAAATCCGCCTTCTCTTTCAAGAAGTACGATGGGAAAGTAGCGCTTGAGACCATGTAGTCTCTCGTTGGGAGCACCGTTACATTTGGTAGGTGACTCACACCTTGCTTCACCATTTCCATACGGTCATTCGTATTAAAGAATGAACGATCCTCGGAAACAACGAATACGTAGAGGTGACTCGACTGACTCGCAGCCGTTTCTACCAAGTATTGATGTCCCAGTGTAAAAGGATTCGCATTCATGACAATTGCACTATTGCAACTTCCTTCTACGAAATGTTCTTTGAGTAATTTTAAGTAATCACTAAAAGATGGGATACCTTGTTCTAAAAAGGCAAGGTTTTCTGTTTCGGCAACTACCCGGTAACCCAGAGATTTAAAGAAGACAATGTTCTTTGGTTTTGTGTAGACAAAACTATTTGTATAAGAACGTTCTCTTAATTCATCTAAGAGTGCCATCACAAGATGCGTTAACAGATTTTCTGATTGATACTTTTTACAAACCACTAAACATTTTAAAATGTTGCGGTCTAAAGAACCGGTTGCTGCAGGTTCACCAGAAGTATGGTAAATCGCAATAGTATAATCAACCTGCTCTGTTTTGCCAAGGTTAGCTTGATCCATTAACCATTCCCAATCTTGGCGTGCTTTTTTATCGCGATCGAGCCATAAACGTTTGAGAATGAAATTTTCCATTAATCTTACTCCTTACCTGGCGGGAATGCTTTTAATAAAATAGCAGAAACAGCATATAGAATTCCTAATACTAGGAAAACTCCACCCATCCCTAAAGCCATTAATTCGAAAGCTTGTGTTAAATGTTCTGCGTTGAAAGTCATCGTTTTCCTCCTTTTCCTTCTATATTATTACATGAAGAATGATAATAATAATCCACCAGCAATAACAGAAGCGATTTGTCCAGAAACGTTAGCTCCAACAGCGTACATTAAGATGAAGTTTTGAGGATCTTCGTCTGTCGCCATTTTTTGGATAACACGACTTGACATTGGGAATGCAGAAATACCTGCAGCTCCGATCATTGGGTTGATCTTTTCTCTACGGAATAAGTTCAAGATTTTAGCAAATACCACACCACCGATTGAGTCCATGATGAAGGCTACTAAACCGAACAAGATGATCATTAATGTTTGAACATTTAAGAATAAATCAGCTTGCATTTTAACAGAGATTGTAATCCCTAATAGAATAGAAACAATGTTTACTAATTCGTTTTGAGCAGCTTGAGATAAGTTATCTAAAACGCCACATTCACGTAATAAGTTACCAAACATTAAGAAACCAACAAGTGGTAATGAAATTGGAGCAATGAAACCTGCTACAATTGTGATAATGATTGGGAACAAGATTTTAGTTAATTTAGATACGCCTGAAGCGTGGTATGTCATACGAATACGACGTTCTGCTTTTGTTGTAACCATCTTGATAGCGATTGGTTGGATAATCGGAACAAGAGCCATGTATGAGTAGGCCGCAACCGTAATCGCTCCAAGTAATTGAGGGGCTAATTGGTTCGCAACGAAGATTGATGTAGGACCGTCAGCCGCACCGATGATACCGATTGAAGCTGCTTCACGAATGTCAAATCCGAATAATACGGCTACAACTACTACGAAGAAAATACCAAATTGAGCTGCCGCACCGAATAATAACATGAATGGGTTTTGTAATAATGGACCGAAGTCGATCATCGCACCGATACCGATGAAGATTAATAATGGGAATAATTCAGTTTCGATACCGATTTCGAATAAGATTTGTAGGACACCGTGTTGTTGTTGTCCACCAACGACTTGGTCAAGAACCCCTGTCCCTGGGAAGTTTACTAAAATTGTACCTAATCCCATTGGTACTAATAATGTTGGTTCGTACTCTTTTTTAATCCCTAAGTACATTAATAGGGCACCGATAGCCATCATGATACCTTGGCCCAAAGTAAATGACGCTAGATTTTGAACTAATGTTTCCACTGTTTCACTCCTTGAAAGTTATTAAAATTAGTTAATTGTAATTAAAGCGTCGCCTGGGTTTACCACTTGACCTTCTTTAACGTGAATTCCTGCTACAACCCCTGCTTTAGCTGCAACGATTTCGTTTTCCATTTTCATTGCTTCTAAAATCATTAATGGTTGGTTTTCAGTAACTGTGTCTCCTACGTTTACTAAAATACGTAAGATGTTACCAGGCATTGGAGACGGCATTGCGTCTGCGCCAGCTGGTGTTGCTGCTACAGGAGCTGCTGGTGCTGGAGCTGCTTCTACTGCTGGTGCAGCAGGTGCCGCTGGAGCTGCAACTGGTGCTACAGGAGCTGCCGGAGCAACTGCTCCAATTTCTTCCATTTCTACTTGGTACTCTTGACCGTCTACTTTGATTTTGAATTTACGTAACATATCGTAACATTCCTCCTAAAATATATTATGAATTGCGTTTTTGGTAGATTTCTTTAACAGCCCATTGACTGTCATTTGATTCACCTGCAGCAATCGCTGAGGCAATAACCGAGATAATCTTGGTTTCTGGGTTGCGTTTAAGGACGCGTTTAACCACAAATTGGCTTTCTGGATAATCTGATGCCGCGATCGCAGCTGCAATGATTGAGACGTGCTTAGCTTCTTCTGCTTCTACCGGTACAAAAGCTTCTAATTTTTCCCATTCAGATTCTGGTTGTGCAGACTTTGTCGATGCGTGTTCCGTTGCTTCAGAGTTCTTCTTGCCAAATAATCGTTGGAGAATTCCCATTCCTTCACTCCCTTCCCAACATAATCTACATGCAATTATTATACAGAAAACGGCGTCATACCTAAACTAGAAACAGGTTTTTTTCCTGTTCTTTTGGTGTTTTATTATAAATAGGATATAAATATTATGTTCAATTTGTCACATCGAACTGTTCTTTTATTGTTTTTCGATATGAAAACACTATCTTTTTTATTAAATATTGTTTAAGATATCGCTATAAGTAAACGAATTCATTCTACCCAATGAGTTCGTGGAGCTCCCATTCAGGTTTTAGCGACTGAACGGTTCTCCAACTAAAAAAACAAATTTTTTAATAAAGAAAGGAAGATATGATGGTTATCACAATTGCAGCTTATATTATGATGGCAATTTTCATGTACGTTATCATGAAGAAAAAAATGTCACCATTTACAGCTTTAGTATTAATTCCATTAGTTTTTGCAATTATTTTAGTTGCTACAGGTCAAGTCCAAGACGTTAACATCGGTACATTAATTCGCCAAGGGTTATTCGGAAATAACTCAAAAGATAAATTAACAGCGATGAAAGGGACTGCTGAAACAGGAATTATGCTTCTATTCGCAATCCTTTACTTCTCTACAATGTTAGACGCTGGATTATTCGATCCAATCACTAACAAAATGATCCGCTTCGCTAAAGGCGATCCAATGAAAGTTTTAATCGCTACTGCTATCGTAGCTGCTGCCGTATCATTAAACGGTGACGGAACAACAACTACATTAATCTGCTGCTCAGCATTCGTGCCAATTTACAAAAAATTAGACATGAAATTAATGAACTTAGGGGTTCTTGTTATCTTACAAAACACTATCATGAACTTATTACCATGGGGCGGACCTACTGCTCGTGCGATGTCAGTTCTTGGTGTAGAAGCAGATATCCTAGCTTACTTAGCACCAGGTATGATTCTTTCAGTTCTTTACGTAATCTTCTTTGTTGCTCGCTCAATGGGTAAAAAAGAACGCGCTCGTTTAGGTATCCAAGAATTAACTGAAGAAGAATTAAACGAATTGACTACAATTTCTGATCCTGAAGTATTAGAAAAACGTCGTCCACAAAACTTCGTAATCAACGCTATCTTAACAATCGTATTAATCGGTTGGTTAGTTGCTGGTTCATTCATCAATTCAATCGAAGTTAAACCAGTTGTATTATTCTTAGTTGGTACAGGTTTAGCCTTAATGATTAACTACCCAGACTTAAAAGCTCAATCTAAACGTATTGGGGACAACGCTGGGGATGCTGTACAAGTAGTATTACTAGTATTCGGTGCCGGAGTATTCATGGGATTATTCCAAGGAACTGGAATGGCAACTGCTTTAACAGATAGCATCGTTCAAATCATCCCTAAACAATTAGCAGGATTCTGGTCATTAATCATTGCATTAATCTCGATCCCTGGTACATTCTTCTTAACAAACGACGGATTCTACTACGGAGTATTAATTCCATTCGCTGAAGTTGGACGTCAATACGGCTTCACAGATATGCAAATGGCATTAGCTTCATTAATGGGTCAAGCATTCCACTTATTAAGCCCATTAGTAGCGTTCATCTACTTACTATTACGTCTAACAGGATTAGACATGGGTGAATGGCAAAAAGAATCAGCTAAATACGCAGCTGTTATCTTCGTCATCTTCGTTGTAACAATCGTATTAATGGGTCACATGCCATTATACTTACCACAATAATCAAACAATTGAATTTGTGAAAAAGACTTGTTTAGGCTTAGCCTAACAAGTCTTTTTTTGTGCATTTTATCGCCTTTTCGTTTATACTATCTCTAATGTTTACAATAATTTCCAGGAGGCTACTATGTCAGCGATTATCCAAGCGGTAAAGAAAAATTTAGATATTACCCAAAACAAACCTCTTAAAATTTCGCTCTACGAAGCATTTCGTAAAACGATTATCTTAGGAGAAATCCCTGCAGGTACGCGTATTAACGAGAAAGAATTCTCGACTGAGTTAAACATCAGCCGTACACCCATTCGCTACGCTCTTAACGAGTTAACGAAAGAGCACCTAGTAGAGCACATCCCTAAGATTGGTGTCATCGTAAAAGGAATTTCCATTAAAGATGCCCATGAAATTTACGAAATTAGAAAATCACTCGACACATTGGCAACAATTAATGCGATGAAACTTATGACGAAAGAAGACTTCAAAGAGTTGAGCGGCATCCTCGAAGAATGCGAACGTCTCAACAACGAAGACAAAGTCGACGAAGTACTTGCAAACTTCACGACTTTCAATGATTTCATCTACGAAAAATGCCAAATGACACGTCTAAAAGAAATCGTATTTGAATTACGTACATACGTGATTTACTTCCGCGACCTATCGATCCGTTCATCAGAACGCCGTACAAAAGCGCTCGAGGAACATAGACTCATCTATCGCGGCATGCTCAATAACGATGTGGAACAAATCACGCTGATTACACACGAGCACTTAGACCGCTCATTACAATTTATTTTGAAACAGATGGAGAAATTACACATTGATTAATCCTGAGTTTTTAGCAAAAGTGGCTACAGACGCACTTCTACAAGAAGTCAATCTCGCGCCAAAACCCGGCTTAGTGGACCCTATTTCTGTCGGCGCTCATAAGGACATGACAAAGGAAACCTTCTATCAAAGTATCGTTGCTCTCCGCCCTTATTTACTGGCCTACGCCGAAGCAGGAAGCCGCCACAATGGCACTCCACTCGACTTATTCAACGAACTTCGCGCCCTTGGAAAACAAGCCGAAAACGCGATGATGACCGCCACTAACAATATCAATACCCATAAAGGAGCCAACTTCTCCTTTGCCCTCGTCTTAGGGGCTACTGCTCATACAAAAGGCAACATTCCTGAAGCCTTGCATTACTGCCACCTAATGACGCGCCACCTCATCGAAGTGGACTTTGCCAACCTCGACCAAAAAGAACATCTCTCTTACGGTGAAAAACTCTACGTCGAACATGGCATCACAGGAATTCGAGGCGAAGCAGCAACAGGCTACCCAAGCCTTGCAAAAGCCCTCGACTATTACAATACACTAGACACGCACACACCACGTCACCGCGACCTACTCCTTCTTCTCTACTTGATGACTTTCGTAGAAGACGGAAACCTTATTCACCGCGGCGGAATCGATGCGTATAAACAAGTGCAACAAGAAGCACAACAATTATTTGAAGAAGCCCAACCCCTAACAGAAACTGAACTAGCAAACCGACTCGAGGACTACGACAACGTTCTTATCGAGCGTAACTTGAGCCCAGGAGGCAGCGCAGACCTACTCTCGCTCACCTTCTTCTTTCATAAAATACAATAAAACGGATGAATCCTCATCCGTTTTTTCTTTGCCCTTTTTTCCGGCCCAGCACTTTCCCTATTTGCACCCATTACTAGCACACACTCCCTGTTTTCCCTTCCCCGCGTCAGAGAACGTGGCATGCACACACCTGTCGCACTCTCTTATTCAAGAAAGGATTAACCTTTTTATGGCAGAAAGGGCCGATATACGAGAGAAACCTCGGATTCTATAATAGCAATAATGGGGAATCGTATTAAATGTGAATTAGCAGGAGTAGTCCACTCCTGGACGTACTCCTGCTTTGAAGCTTTAAAGGTGAGAGACCCTAGGCTCGAACCGGTACACCATTATAGCTATTATGAAGACATCCGAGGGAATCTCGAGTATATCGGACCGTTAGGTCCTCCTTCTCTTTCTATGTACAAAAAAAGAGTTAACGCAGTTTGCGTTAACCCTTTCTGTTAGCTTTTATTTAATAAGAGCAAGTGCGGCTTGCACGTGTGCAATGCTTCGTTCTCTTCCAAGCAATTCGATCGTCTTGCCGATCTCCGGCCCGTGTGTTTGTCCACTCGTAGCCACACGAATTGGCATAAACAAGTTTTTACCCTTCACGCCAGTTTCCTTTTGAACTTCCTTGATCGCTGCAAGAATGCTTGGTTCATCGAATGTTTCCATTGATTCTAATTTCGCAACAAAAGCGTTCAATACAGTTGGAACTGTTTCGCCTTGAAGCACTTCTTTGGCTTGTTCATTTTCCACTTCGAAATCTTTTCTGAAGAATAGCGCTGATAACTCAACGATTTCATTCATGTAGCTCATTTGGTCGTGGTATAAAGCCACTAATTTTACTAACCATTCATGTTCTTCAGGAGAAACTTCGTCTTTTACAAGGCCTGCTTCTTTTAATTGAGCAATCGCCATTTCAGCGACTTCTTCTAATGGAGTTTTCTTCACGTATGTGTTGTTAATCCATTCTAATTTCTTAGGATCGAAGGCAGCTGGTGATTTACCAAGACGTTTTTCGTCGAAGATTTCGATGAATTCTTCACGGCTGAAGATTTCGTGTTCCCCTTGAGGAGACCATCCTAGAAGCGCGATAAAGTTGAACATCGCTTCTGGTAAGTATCCTAAGTCTTTATATTGTTCGATGAATTGTAGGATTGATTCATCACGTTTAGATAATTTCTTACCTGTCTCCGTATTAATGATTAAAGTCATATGTCCAAAACGTGGTGGTACCCAACCGAATGCTTCGTAAATCATTAATTGTTTTGGAGTGTTGGCAATATGGTCATCTCCACGTAAAACGTGAGTGATTTCCATGAAGTGGTCATCCACTGCTACTGCGAAGTTGTAAGTTGGCATTCCGTCACGTTTTAAGATAACGAAGTCGCCACCGACACTTGTAGATTCGAATGAAATTTCGCCTTTAACGATATCGTCGAATACGTAAGTTCCTTGTTTTGGAACACGGAAACGAACAACAGGAGT
Source organism: Granulicatella adiacens (assembly GCA_018364485.1). Taxonomy (GTDB): domain Bacteria; phylum Bacillota; class Bacilli; order Lactobacillales; family Aerococcaceae; genus Granulicatella; species Granulicatella adiacens_A. The sequence continues at coordinate 7,917 of JAGZLX010000016.1, read as the reverse complement.
GCGTCCTTCTGCTTCGAAAGCATCACGTTGCTCTTGTGTTAAGTGAGCGTGTTGACCGCTGTAGTGAGGCATTTCGCCACGAGCACGTTGCGCTTCACGTTCTGATTCCAATTCTTCCTCTGTCATGTAGCATTTATACGCTTTGTCTTCGGCAATTAATTGCTCGATTAGTGGATTATAAATGTGTTCACGTTCTGATTGACGGTATGGACCGTATTTGCCAGGTTTGTCTGGCCCTTCATCCCAATCCATTCCAAGCCATGTTAAGTTTTCTAATTGGCTTTCTTCACCGTGTTCAAGATTTCTCTTGCGGTCAGTATCCTCGATACGGATGATGAACTCTCCACCATAGTGTCTCGCGAATAAATAGTTAAATAGAGCTGTACGGGCATTCCCGATGTGTAAGTGCCCTGTTGGACTTGGTGCATAACGTACACGCACTTTTGCTGTCATTGTATAACTTCCTTTCTTTTGTCATCCTTCTTATTGTAAAACTTTTCAATGAGGATTTCCATGATTAATTTACAAGTCTTCTAAAATATATTTAAAATCTTTTTCTTCGAGCTTTTGAATGAGAATCACTCCGTCGCCCAGTGGAAGTAAAGTTGATTTTAATGTTGGGTCACTTTGAACCAAATCAAGGAACATATTGAGGCGGCGATGAATCTTACGCACACGTCTTGGTCGCTCCATCACATCATCTAAAATCGTTCCACCTTGGAAAATATCGTCCACCATTAGCACGCCACCAACTTCAAGCACATCCATGCAATATGGGAAGAACTCGATGTATTTAGCTTTGGCGCTATCCATAAATAGGAAATCGTATTTCCCTTGTTCCAATGTAGGTAAAATATCTGCCGCATCGCCTTCCAGTTGAGTGATACGGTCGGCCAACCCTAGTCTTTCAAAGTTCGCCTTGGCACGGCTATACATCAATTCGTAGCGATCAATGGTTGTGACTTTCGCTTGTGGTGAAGCTGTTGCCATCAAACTCGCTGAGAATCCGACTGCCGTTCCAATTTCTAAAATATTTTTTGGCTGATATAATCCAACAATAAAATCTAGAAATACCGCTGTTTCATGAGGAATAATTGGAATTCCTAATTCATTGGCTGTATTTTCTAATTCACCCAAGTCCCCCGGAAAACGGCGTTGACTTGAACGCATGTACTCGACCAGTTCCGGTTTGACAACTGGTCTGTGCATCATTTCGTTTAACATAAATTCTCCTTTGATTAGAATCCGCCACCGCCGGATCCTCCACCACTACCACCGCTCGATCCGCCAGAGAATCCTCCACCGAACCCACCAGAGTTGCTGCTTCCGTTCACAGAAGAATTCGCAGTGTTATATGAGCTTGTAAATGTACTATTAAAATCAGAAACAGGATAGTAAATTGTTCCGTTTTGAGTTGAATAGAACACACTGTTTGGTAATTGGTCTGGTATTAATTTCTTCAACACTTTGATCACGTGTTCCGCTACGCCTAAAGAGATGGCGTAAACAAGGAAGTGATCCCACAGTTGAATACTTGGTAAATCTTCGATCCGCTTCATTGGTGAGAGATCTTTTAGCATTTGTTTAAAGGCTTGCCATTTACGATAACGTAATTCCCCTTCAAGAGAACGACGGTTGGCAAAAATTCCTGTACCGATAAGGGTTAATGGTCCAATGACAAGGAGTACGCCTCCAACAGTCCACAATAAATAATTTAAATTCTTCGTTAAGAAGGCCGCTCCAATGGTTAAAGCCCCGATGATGACGAGTAAGCATCCTGGGAAACCACTACGTCCTTGAGGTTCGTCTTTACCAAAACGCGTTACGCGGTATTTCTCAGCCGCAGTATCGACAGCGCCCATCCATTTTTGACATTCATTGTAGTAAGTCGTTGAATGATTTTTCGCATACTTCTTCACTTGTTCCAGTTCAATCGTTGTGCTTCCACCACCAACAACTTCAAAGAGTAAATGAAGCGCTAGTTTTTCATGACGAAGCATTTCTTTTGTATCGTCCACAAGCGTAATGGTATACGGCTCTGTATCGGATAATTTCAAGACTTTCTTACGAACAAGGTCCATCACCGTCGCACTAAAGTCGGTCATATCTGTTTTTCCGTAAACCGCCTGATTCATAACGGCTGGCGTAATATCTTCAGGAAGTTCATAGAGATGATCTGGAATATGTTGTACCTTAGCAAGACGATTACGGTTCGCGAAGAATCCTGTTGCAAAGGCATAAACCATATTCAAGACTAAGAGAACCCAACCAGCAATCATTCCGAAGAACCCTGTATTTCTAAGGTTTTTCTCGTCATTGATGAGCTTTTCCTCTTCGGCTACGATGCGGTCAAACGCTTTTTCATTTTTCACATTTGTATTCGCATGTGTCAATGTTTGCGGGAATAACATATGCACTTCCACGAAATCTCCACTTTCGTTTTTAGGAGCCGTGAGTGTTACTGAACGATAGTCGCTCGCAATCTTTACGTCCCCGTTTTGTCCTGCGCCGTGTCCCCATGCACGAAGCGTTTCTCTTGAAGCTGTTCCAGGAATATTCACCTTCACTGTAATATTGTGTTGGTCAATTTCCCACTCTTGTCCGACTACTTTACGGTTTAATTCGGCCGTATCCAAGTAGTTCGTAATGAGTTTTGGAACGGTATATTGGAATGTCACTTTTAATTTCGAGTTCGAGAACGGGAAAAATACTTTGAATTGAATCTTCGAACCACTATCCGTTAATTGATACGTTCCCTTTTTCCCAGAAGTGTCCTGGTTCATTAACAAGCGACCTTCACTTGTTTCTAAATACGCATTGACATCTGTTGGTTTCCCAAAACCAGAGTAATCCAAGTTATAGAAGACCCCGTTATAGGCACCGTCCGATTGGAAGGTGATCGTTTCGAAGAACTGAACGTCCCCATTTTCTAAAATATTTGCTTCGATATCATACTTATCAACGACTAAACTTCTCGCATCAACCGTAGTACCGAGTCCCAAAAAGGCAACTAATCCTAATAAAAACGTGATGATCCAACGTTTCATTTGTTTCATATGCTCACCTCTATAAAAGAAGTGTGCGATGACTGCCGACTTCCACGAAGCACTCCGCCGTCACCGTCACACAGATTGTTTTCGTTTCTTACATTACTGATCCGACAATATTTAATTTCTTCTTCAAGTAGAATTTACCAGCAAGAGCCGCAGCCCCGATGAGTAAGTACCACTCGTAACCCATCACAATATTAATCACAGATGGGATATATTGTTGGCTTAACACCACTAAGATTAACCAAGCAACCATCGCTACCGTACTTACCACTAAGTAACGGATATAGCCGCGTTGACCTTTTGGATTATCGAATTTCGGTGCATTTTTAGAAATCGCAAGCATGACAAATGCCCCAGCGATAAAGTTGATGAGAAGTGTAAAGAGTCCCATTGGTTGTGTATCTCCACTTGGGTTTAACATCAACATCACTCCTGTAACAAGAGCGAATAATCCGCCGACTAAAAGTCCACCGTCAACGGCAATTTGCCAGTCTGGAGATTTTGCATCTGGGTCTTTTGTTGGCCCAGCTACGATTGATTGAACGCGTTCTGTTACCGTACCAAACAATTGACGAGCAGTCACACCCGCTTTTTGTTTTTCAACGATTTCCGGAAGCATTACTGATAATTCTTTTTCGATTTGCGCTTCGTCAAATCCAGCTTCTTTCAATGCGCGTTCTAGTTGATAGATGTATTGTTCATTTTTATTTGTTAATTCTGCTTTTAGAGCGTCTACTGACACTACTACTTCTTCTTGTACGTTTTGTTCTGACATGCTACAATCCTCCGATAACCTTATACATTAAATCTAAAGAGCATTACGTCGCCATCTTGCACGACATATTCTTTACCTTCTTGACGAACTTTTCCGTTTTCTTTTGCAGCCGTCATACTACCGTATTCAAGTAGGTCTGCGTAGGCTACAGTTTCGGCACGGATAAATCCACGCTCGAAGTCTGAGTGGATGATTCCCGCACATTGCGGAGCTTTCATGCCGCGGCGGAATGTCCACGCGCGGACTTCTTGTTCACCCGCTGTAAAGTAAGTCGCTAATCCTAATAAGTGGTATGCTTTTTGGATTAAGATATCTAACCCTGAGATTTCGATACCCATTTCTTCTAAGAAGACTTGTTTCTCTTCTTCCTCTAATTCGGCTACCTCTTCTTCGATTTTCGCACAAATCACTACGACTTCTGCATCTTCTTTTGCAGCATAGTCTTCTACTAATTGCACATATTGGTTATGTCCGCCTTCCATCACGTCATCTTCAGAGATGTTTGCGATGTAAAGCATTGGTTTTGTTGTTAAAAGGAATAAGCCTTTCACGATTGGAAGTTCTTCGTCTGTGAATTCAATCGTACGTGCTAATTTTCCTTCTTCTAACACAGGTTTGATTTTTTCTAAGACTGCAAGTTCTGCAACCGCGTCTTTATCTTTAGTTTTCGCAATTTTTGCCACACGAGCAATACGTTTGTCCACTGACTCAAGGTCGGCCAACACTAACTCCAGATTGATTGTTTCGATGTCGGCGATTGGGTCAACTTTCCCAGCCACGTGTGTAATATTTTCGTCTTCAAAACAACGAACTACTTGGCAAATCGCATCTACTTGACGGATGTGGCTTAAGAATTTGTTTCCAAGACCTTCCCCGCGGCTTGCCCCTTTCACGATTCCCGCGATATCTGTAAATTCAAATGTTGTTGGGACAGTTTTCTTTGGTTTCACTAATTCTGTTAGTTTTTGTAAACGAAGGTCTGGTACTTCTACCACTCCGACGTTTGGGTCAATCGTCGCAAACGGATAGTTCGCTGCTTCGACCCCTGCTTTTGTAATTGCATTAAATAATGTTGACTTCCCAACGTTTGGTAAGCCGACGATTCCAGCTGTTAAGGTCATTTGTCACACTCTTTCTTTATTTGTTTTCTTCGGCCGCTACTACAGTGACCTTTTTCATCTTCTTCTCGAATTCCCGTCTTGGCATAAGGACCATTTGACCACAGTGATCACACTTGATACGAATGTCCATCCCCATACGGATGATTTCCCAGGAATTCGTTTGGCACGCATGCGGCTTTTTCATTTCCACATGATCGTGTAATTGATACGTTGTTCCTGCTTTCATACAGACTCCTTTTTAATCGTCTAATTCGATTTCTAATACTTCTAAAATACGTGTTAAATCCTTTTGAGAAAGGTATTCAATCTCGATTTTTCCACGTTCGCCTTTTTCGACGATTTGCACGCTTGTTCCAAATTTATCCATTAAGCGTTCTTCTGATTCAACGATATACATAGATTTCTTCGGTTTCGCTGCTTTTTTAACAACCTTTTTGGCAGGTTCGTTAATCGATTGAACGAGTTGCTCCAAGGCACGAACTGTTAAGCCTTCCTTCACCGCTTTTTTAGCGACTGGTAAGATTTTCGTTTGGTCTTTTAATCCAAGTAAAGTACGTGCATGTCCTGCTGATAACTCGCCGCTTTGAACGAGTTCTTGCACAGGGACTGGCAATGTTAATAAACGTAAGAAGTTGGCTACATATGAACGGCTCTTGCCGACACGGTTAGCGACTTCTTCTTGTTTTAATTTCAATGAATCCATCAATGTGCGATAAGCCATCGCTTCATCTAATGGTTTCAAGTTTTCACGTTGTAAGTTTTCGACAACCGCGATTTGAATCATTGTTTCTTCAGAGTAGTCACGTACGATGGCCGGAATCGTTTCTTTCTCGGCTAATTTAGACGCACGCAAGCGACGTTCCCCAGCCACAAGCTCGTAGCCTTTAATTTTCGACTTACGAACGATAATTGGTTGGAAGACTCCATTTTGACGAATTGATTCTGCTAATTCCGCCAAGCCCTCTTCATCGAACTCTTTACGAGGTTGATATGGGTTTGGGCGAATTTCTGAAACGGCAATTTGTTGAATTTGTTCTGAATCTTGAACTTGCTCTAAGGCATCAATCGTATCCAAGTCATTCATAAAGAGTGCATCAATACCGCGTCCAAGACCTTTTCCTTTTTGATTTTTACTCATGTGCCAACACTTCCTTTGCTAACTCCATGTACACTTCAGCACCACGAGAGCGTGGATCATAGTCGACAATCGCTTGTCCGTAACTTGGCGCCTCAGATAGACGTACGTTTCGAGGAATAATCGTTTTATATACTTTTTCACGGAAATACTTAATCACATCGTCTTTCACTTCGTTCCCTAAGTTCGTACGCGCATCGTACATCGTTAAAAGAACGCCCTCAATCTTCAACTGCGGATTGAAGTGCTTGCGAACCATCGTGATGGTGTTCATGAGTTGTGACAACCCTTCAAGCGCGTAGTATTCACATTGCACAGGGATAAGAACTGTGTCGCTGGCCGTAAAAGCATTCATTGTCAAATGCCCTAGTGAAGGTGGGCAGTCGATAAAGATATAATCGTAGTCATCTTTAATCTTCTTCACGGCTTCCTTCAAGCGTTGTTCACGACGTGGTTGACTCGTTAACTCGATTTCGGCACCTGCTAACTGAATCGTAGAAGGAGCAATCATCAAGTTTTCGCGCGTTGTCGGTACAATGACATCGGCCATTGGTACTTGGTTCACTAAAACATCATATACATCTTGTTCTAGCTCTCCTTTTTGCACGCCAAGACCACTCGTCGCATTTCCTTGAGGGTCACTATCAATAATCAATACTTTTTTGCCATGAACGGCAAGTGCTGCAGCCAAACTCACTGTCGAAGTTGTCTTACCAACTCCACCTTTTTGGTTGGCAACGGATATCACACGTCCCATATTCTTCCTCCATGTTTTCTTGTTATAAAAAAGGGAGAATGCAAGCATTCTCCCTCTCGCATGTCTACAAAATGTTCTTCATTTCTCGCAATATTTTGTTCTTTTCTATTGTAACAAAAAAGCGCCTTTTTTTGTAGTCATAGCGGTTTATTTTACGAAAAAAGCTTCGCCCTTATTGCGGCAAAGCTTTCTTTTGTTGTTCATTAAATTGTAAGTACGCGATGGAGTATTCTTTACGCATTTGTTCGCCTTCATCCGTTACCTTGATTTCAACATTTGTAATCAGATTTCCTGCTCCATCTGTCTTGATTTTTAACTCGACTTTTGACTTATCCGTCGTCGCGATTCCAAGAACAGACGTCAACGCCTTACGAATCGATTCGTCGTTTCCTGTATACGTCTTCTCGTATCCAGAGAATGTCTTCTTCCAAGGCACTTCTTGATGAATTTCCTTCGTTAATTGAATCACCTTTGCATACGGGAAAACCACCGTATTTTGAAGACTTGAGGCTGCCGTGATGGTTTGTTCCCACTTGTCTTGATAGTAGCGAATAAATCCGACATTGGCATCCGCAATCACTTCGAGTTGGTTCGTTACCTTCCCAGCATTTTTATCGATTTTCGAGCCGTACCCTGTGCCGTCTTTCCACGCGCTAGCACTCGCCACCGTTTGTGCTCCAGGTGTTTTCGACCCTTCCTTATAGTCCGATTGCTTCACGGTAATATGATAATTAGAAACTGACTCTTCAGAACTTACGATTTGGTCTTGAACCGCCTCTGTTGATAAGCCATTTCCACAAGCAGATAAAACGCATAGAAACGCCATTAATACTGTACTTTTAATCCATTTCATGATTTTACCTCCTCCTTATCATCCGTTTTATTATAGCAAACTTCCTTCGAAAATTCTCTTAAAATAAAATATTAGAAAAATTGCTACAAAATAAGCTGGGCACTAGGCCCAGCTTACACAGTTTGCGTGGCAACGTCCTACCCTCGCAGGGAGAAACCCCCAACTACTATCGGCGCTAAGAAGCTTAACTTCTGTGTTCGAGATGGGAACAGGTGTATCCTTC
>JAGZLX010000015.1 GCA_018364485.1 Granulicatella adiacens | reverse complement strand
GTTTGAAGTTTGGAGCATTTGGAGGAGTTACTACGTTGTTGAACTCTTTATCTGGAGCATCTGTTAGTTTTGTGATTAATGCTTTAGCAGTTCCGTCATATTTCACTTCAACAGTAACTTCAGCTTTCATCTTATCGTAAGTAACTGTTGCGTCAGATCCAGCAACCTCTTCGATAGTGTATTTGTATGTTCCAGCTTGGTTTTTGTTGAATGCTAAAGCTTTGAACTTAACGTTTCCGTCTTTATCGTTCTTCACTGTTTCGATTTCAGTACCTTCTGCATCTTTCAATACAAAGCTGAACTCTTGGTCTTTCAACTCACGACCTTGTAATTTCTTAGTGAAGTTAAATTCTACTTCAACTGGAATGTTTACAACACGTTTTTGAGTTGGTTTTTCTGGAGTCTTAACAGTCTTAGATGTTGGGTCGTATTGGTTTACTACTTGAACCGCAGTATTTTCAATATCAGCACCAGGTGTTACATCTTCTTTCACCGTTGCTACGATATCAAATTTATAGTAGCGACCGAATGCAAATTTAGTAGTATCTAATACTTGAGTATTTTCAGCATCGCCTAAAGATTTTTGTAATGAAGCTTTAGATGTTGCTGTTACAACACCATTATTCACAGTGATGTCGAATTTATCAGTTACATCTTCACCTGTTACGCTGTCATAAGCTTTCACGTTTGCAGCTTCCACTGTTAATTTCGCTTCATCGTAATCGTCAGTAATACCAACTGATTGGATGTAGTCTTTGTTTGCTGCGTCAAATTTAGTTGTGTCTAACCATACTTGGTATACTAATTTGTCGCCACGTTTAACAGTCTTCGTATTTAAGTTTTCTGCTTCGTTGTTGCTTGCATCATCAACATACGGGTTCGCATTTGTATCTGCAACTTTATCTGTTAACTCTTTATCGTCATCCACTAGTTTATCGCCAGTTATATCGAATTTTTCTTTGTTTACGATGAATTTCTCTGGTTTGAACTCTGGAGTTTCTGGAGGAGTTACAGTGTTGTTGAACTCTTTATCTGTAGCATCTTTAACCTTAGTTGTAAGAACTTTAGCAGTTCCGTCATAGTTAACTTCAATGGTTACTTCAGCTTTCATTGTATCGTAAGTCACTGTCGCATCTGTTCCAGCTACTTCTTCGATTGTGTATTTGTGAGTTCCTACTTCTTTCTTACTGAATTCAAGTGATTTGAACTTAACGTTTCCGTCTTTGTCGTTCTTCACTGTTTCGATTTCAGTACCTTCTGCATCTTTCAATACAAAGCTGAACTCTTGTTCTTTCAATGTACGGCCTTCAAGTTTCTTAGTGAAGTTGAAGTCAACTGTCACAGGAACGCTGATCACACGTTTTTGAGTTGGTTTTTCAGGAGTCTTAACAGTCTTAGATGCTGGATCGTATTGGTGAACGATTTGCGCTGCTGTATTTTCAATATCTGAACCAGCAACAACATCGTCTTTAATAGTTGCTAGGATATCAAATTTATAGTAGCGACCGAACTCGAATTTAGTTGTGTCTAATACTTGAGTATTTTCTGCATCGCCTAAAGATTTTTGTAATGAAGCTTTAGATGTTGCAGTGATAACGCCATTTTCAACTGTAATATCGAATAAATCAGTTACTTCTGCGCCAGTCTTGCTGTCATAAGCTTTGATGTTCGCTTTGTCTACAGTTAATTTAGCTTCATCGTAGTTATCTGTAATTCCTACAGATTGGATGTTTTGAGCTGCAGTGAAGTTGTTTGTGTCTAACCATACTTGGTAAACCACTTTATCTCCACGTTTAACAGTCTTCGTATTTAAGTTTTCTGCTTCGTTGTTATCTGTTCCATCTGCGTATGGGTTTGCGTTTGTTTCAGCATATTCGTCTGTTAACTCGTTATCGTCATCCATTAATTTATCACCAGTTACATCGAATTTTTCTTTGTTTACGATGAATTTCTCTGGTTGGAATTCAGGAGTTGTTGGAGGTGTAACAGTGTTGTTGAACTCTTTATCTGGAGCGTCTGTCACGTTCTTAATTAACGCTTTAGCAGTTCCGTCATAAGAAACTTTAACTGTTACTTCCGCTTTCATCTTATCGTAAGTTACTGTTGCATCTGTTCCAGCTACTTCTTCGATTGTATATTTGTGAGTTCCCACTTGATCTTTAGTGAATTCAAGTGATTTGAATTTCACGTTTCCATCTTTGTCGTTCTTCACAGTTTCGATTTCAGTACCTTCTGCATCTTTCAATACAAAGGTGAATTCTTGGTCTTTCAACGTACGACCTTCAAGTTTCTTCGTGAAGTTGAAGTCCACAGAAACTGGAATATTCACAACACGTTTTTGCGTTGGTTTTTCTGGTTTTTCAACAGTATTGTTGTATGGATCGTATACGTGAACGATTTGGCTCGCTGTATTTTCGATATCGATACCATCTTTAACAGTTGTTTTGATTGTTGCTGCGATATCAAATTTATAGTAACGACCGAATTCGAATTTAGTTGTGTCGATGACGCTGTTTTCATTTACAAATTCTGCTTTAGAAGTTGCACTGATTTTACCGTCTTCTACTTTAATATCGAATTTAGTAGTTACATCTGCACCAGTTACGCTATCGTAAACTTTAATTCCATCTGTAGTCACATCTAATTTGTCTTCTTCATAATCGTCAGTGATTCCAACGTATTGGATGTTTTGGTCTGCAGTGAATTTAGTTGTATCTAACCATACTTGGTAGTAGAATTTGTCACCTTTTTTAAGTGTCTTACCATTGATGTTTTCTGCTTCGTTGTTTGTTGATTTGTCAGCATATGGGTTTGCATTTGTTTCTGCTACTTCATCTGTTAACTCATTATCATCGTCCATTAGTTTGTCACCAGTGATATCGAATTTTTCTTTGTTTACAACGAATTTCTCTGGTTTGAACTCTGGAGTTGTTGGTGGTGGAGTTACTTTGTTATTGAACTCTTTGTCATCCGCGCCAGTAGCGTTTCCGCCTTCTGAAGCATAAGTTGTTACTGTTGTTAAAACGTGGCCAGATTTAGACACTGTAACAGTGATGTTGGCTTTCATTGTATCGTAGTTCATACGATCTTCTTTTGTCGCTGGGATTACTTCTTCAACAGTATATTTGTGAACGCCCACTTTAGTCTTGTCATAGTTTAATGCTGTAAATGTAACGTTACCGTCTGCATCGTTTTTCACAGTTTCGATTTCGTTACCTTCTGCATCTTTCAATACAAAGCTAAACTCTTGGTCTTTCAATGGACGACCTTCTAATTTCTTAGTGAAGTCGAATTTAGTTGATACTGGAGGTACCACAAAGTTGTTGAACTCTTGGTCGTCAGCTTTAGAAGTTTCGCCGCCTTCCGCAGAGTATGTTACTTTAGTTTTCAATACGCCAGCAGCGTCTTGAGTCACTTCAACTGTCATAGTGATTTCCATTGCATCGTAATCAACATCCGCATCAGAACCTGCTTTTTCTGTAATCTTGTACTTGTAAGTACCAGGTTTATTGAATGTTAATTCGCTGAATGAAACTTTACCGTCAGCATTTTGAACTGTTTCTTCGTGTCCATCTGGAGAAGATTTTTGTTCTTTAATTGTGAAACTGAATTCGCCGTCTACTAAGTTACGACCTTCTAACGTTTTCTTGAATTCAGGTTTCACTTTAACTGGTTCGATCTTTTCATAGTAGTAAACAGGTTGTTTGAATGGTACAAGTGTATTTACTAAGTCAACGTTAATACCAATCCCTTTAACGCCACGTTCTAATTGGCTATTTGGAGAGCTATGTCCGATCCCATCTCCTAAGAATGGTACGAAAACAGTTTTATAAGGAGTGTATCCAGCTGCTTTTTGGAAATCAAAACCAACTTCAATTCCATTAGGATGGTTAACTCCATCGGTGCCTGTAAATGCAATTGTATTTAAAGTACTCTTTACTTTAGCTAATTCTTCAGTATTTGCATTTCCTGGTTTAATTGGCTGTGTTTCAGCAATCAACATATATCCATCAGTACTCAAAGTACCATCTGAACGTTTAGATTGTTGTTTAGGGTCAAGTAAGTACACACGAATAACAACTGAACCATCTTCGTCCACTACTTCTTTAATACGTTTTAAGCCATAACGGTCTGCGTCCATGAATTTTGTTCCGACTTTATAAGGAGAACTTACATATCCTGAAGTAGTTGTTGGATCAGCGGCTTGGTATAAGCGATATCCATCAAATTGACGAACACCAGAAGCATTGAAGTTTTGTCCTTCCATTGCTTTCATCTTATAACTTGCTAATTCTTCTTCTTTTCCGCTTTCTTTATACGATTGTGTAGATGTTTCAGTGCGTCCAGCTTGATAGGTTGGGTTTGATTTGTCCACAATTTTATATAAAGTTGTATTGTTAACTACTTGTGGAATAAGCGCATTTGTATCTGTAATTGTACGGCCATCATACGCAGGTTCTACAGCATTAAATTTATCCGTCATTGTACGCGAATTAAATACATCTTGATATAGTTGCGTTTTAGCAACATTTTCTGGAGTTCTCTGATCCAATTTCGCATATGATTGAATCACTTGATCAATATCCCAGTGGAATTGTAAAAATGGACTTCCATCTCTTCCTTTTTCTCCTGGATTCTTGTCATATTTAACATATAAAGTTAACTCTCCATTAGAGGCTTGTTTTGTCTTTTGGAAGTTTGTGGACCACTTGTTTCATTAATTTGAACTGTTTCAATCACTAAACCAGTATTCTTATCTACTAATTCAACAGTGACATTGTTTGAATCACTGAAAGGTTTATAAGAACGTGTGTAGTAATTTGTATGATATCGTTCATTATATCTTGTTAAATCTAATACGTGGAAAGTATAATCTGTATCTGCTTTTTTGTAGCTAGAGTCTGTAATGTCACGTGATTGTACACGGGCACCGTTAGGGTTTGACATGTCAGGAGTTGCTGTTTTGCCAGCTTTAAGAGTTGTTTCAACATCTACTGGAGAGTTGTCGCTTCCTTGTGAAGCTGCACGACGAGAACGAGTTCTTGGAGTTTCTCCTGCTGCTGTTGCTGGAGCTGCTGTTGTTTCTTCTGCAGCTGCTGGTGTTGCAGTTGTTTCTTCAGTCGCTGCTGGAGCTGCAGTTGTTTCTTCTGTAGCCGCTGGTGCTGCAGTTGTTTCAGCCTCAGTAGTTGCCTCAGCGGTTGTTGCCGGCGCAGCCGCTGTCGTTGTTGCTTCAGCCGCTGTAGCAGATACTTCTTCTGCTGCTACTGCGTTTGTAGCAAAAATCGTTGTACCTAATAAGACTGAGCATACGCCAATCGTCAATTTACGTAATGAGAAACGTTGACGCTTGCTAAAGATATCTTTCATTTGGACACTTCCTTTTCTTTTTATTTTATTTTTGTTCGTGATTTCACAAACAAGACAGCTCGAAAAGACGCAACAGATTTCATACTTTCTACACAATTCACACTATATATAAAATTTGTTAAAATCTTTTCTACAGCGCATATTCTAATGTAAATAATTTATAAATTCAACCCTACTTTTTTTGAAAATGAAGTATGTAAAAATCTATTTTTCCTAGAAAGTTCATATTTTCATTCGCTTTCATGAAATCTCTTTGAAATTCAAAAGAATTTTACAAATCGCGTTGTTATCGTATTTTTAAAGCCTGATTGGAAATTTCCATTGAATTTAAGCACAAAAAAACAGTGCTCAAAGTATCTTTGAGCACTGTTTTGAAAACGGTTGTATCAACTTTCTTCCCTAAAAGTGAAGATTTTAATTTTTATGCGAATTTTGAGAAATCCCAAATGTCTGTCACTAATCCTTCGTAAAATTCAGGCTCGTGGCACACCATTAATATACTTCCTTTATATTCTTGTAATGCACGTTTTAGCTCATCTTTGGCATCTACGTCCAAGTGGTTCGTTGGTTCGTCGAGTACGAGCACGTTTGATTCTTCGTTCATCAACTTACAGAAGCGCACCTTTGCTTGCTCTCCCCCACTTAGCACTTGCACTTGACTCTCGATGTGTTTACTTGTTAAACCGCAACGAGCGAGCGCTGCACGTACTTCTGGTTGTGTCATCGATGGGAAGATATCCCAGATTTCTTCTAGGGCTGTCTTACGATTGCCTTTTGGTGTTTCTTGTTCGAAATATCCAAGGTCGATATAGTCTCCGCGCGTTACTTTTCCGTTCAACGGCTTAATAATGCCTAGTAAACTCTTCAATAGAGTCGTTTTCCCGATACCATTCGCACCGACGATGGCAATCTTTTGGCCACGTTCCATTTCAAGATTCACATGTCCTGTTAATGGACGGTCATATCCAATCACTAAGTCTTCGGCTTGGAAGATATAACGACCAGGCGCACGAGATGTCTTGAACTCGAATTTTGGTTTTGGCTTCTCACTAGCTAATTCGATGACTTCCATTTTATCGAGTTTCTTCTGACGTGACATCGCCATATTACGTGTAGCCACGCGCGCCTTGTTCCGGTTTACGAAGTCCTTCAAGTCCGCAATCTCTTTTTGTTGACGGTTATACGCCGCTTCTAGTTGAGATTTCTTCATCGCATACACTTCTTGGAACTGATCATAATCCCCAACATAACGGTTCAACTCTTGATTGTCCATATGGTAAATCAAGTTCACGACGCTGTTTAAGAATGGAATATCATGCGAAATGAGGATAAATGCATTTTCGTATTCTTGTAAGTAGCGTTTTAACCATTCGATATGCTCTGCGTCTAAGTAGTTTGTCGGCTCGTCGAGTAATAAAATGTCTGGTTTTTCTAATAATAGTTTTGCAAGTAACACTTTTGTACGTTGCCCACCACTAAGCTCACTCACGTCACTATCCATCCCAAAGGCTGCAACGCCTAATGCACGCGCTACTTCATCGATTTTCGCATCAAGAATATAGAAGTCGTGGCTATCTAATCGCTCTTGCAACTCGCCCACTTCTTCGAGCATCGCGTTCATCTCTTCTTCGTTTGCGTCACCCATTGCCATATACAATTCATTGATACGCGCTTCTGCCACGAATAAATCGTCGAAGGCTTTTTGAAGGACGCTGCGAACCGTCATCCCTGGTTCAAGAACGGTATGTTGGTCCAAGTATCCAACCTTCACATTTTTCGACCACTCGATTTTTCCTTCGTCTGGTTGTAATTGCCCTGTTACGATATTCATGAAGGTTGATTTCCCTTCACCGTTTGCCCCAACAAGCCCGATATGTTCGCCTTTTAATAGACGGAAGCTCACATCATTGAAGATGGCTCTTTCACCGAAGCCGTGTGTTAATTTTTCTACATTTAAAATACTCATCAACGTTCTCCTTAAGTTTTCTCTGGGTCATTGTATCATAGTTTGCGATAAATTCAAAAAAAGCCAAAAGAAATACGGAGCAAGAAACGAATTCCAACTCCGCATTTTTCTACTATTTAAATTGTGCTTTGTATAAAGCCGCATACGCACCGTTTTGTGCGAGTAATTCTTCATGCGTGCCGTCTTCTGTCAGTCCATCTTCTGTCACAACAATAATTCGGTCTGCATTTTTAATCGTAGCAAGGCGGTGAGCGATAATAAACGTCGTTCTGCCTTTTGCTAACTCGTCAAACGATTGTTGAATAAATTTCTCCGTTTGCGTATCGAGCGCACTTGTGGCTTCATCCAAGATTAGAATAGAAGGATTCTTCAAGAAAATACGCGCGATTGAGAGACGTTGTTTTTGTCCGCCTGACAATTTCACACCGCGTTCTCCGATATGCGTATCCACACCATCTTCTAAATCTTCAATGACTTCTTTCAGTTTCGCTTGCTCGATTGCACGGTCAACTTCCTCGTCTGTCGCATCGAGTCTTCCGTACAATACATTTTCACGAATCGTTCCATTAAAGAGGAACACATCTTGTTGCACGATACCGATTTGACGGCGGAGCGATTGTAAGGTGAAACGGTTGATGTTGGTTCCATCAATCAGGATTTCCCCTTCTTTTAAATCATAGAAGCGAGGCAATAAGTTCACGAGCGTTGTTTTCCCAACTCCACTTGGTCCAACAAAGGCAACGGTTTGCCCTGGTTCCACCGTCAAGTTGATATGTTCCAACACCTTCTTATCTTCTTCGTATCCGAATCCGACATTTTTATATTCCACACGTCCTTCAAACGTTGGAGCCTGAATCGCATCCGGTGCATCTTCAATATCGATTTCGACATTCATTAATTCTTTGAAACGACGGAAACCTGCGAACCCTTTTGGATACAGTTCAATCATCGAGTTCATCTTGTTAATTGGCCCCACGAACACATTGGACAGTAAGATATATCCGACTAATTCTCCAGCCGTTAAATCACCAATGACCGTGAAGTACGCCCCAACGATTAAGCTAAAGAGATTAATACTGCGCATTAATAAATAGTTGAAACTGCTGCTCGTCCCCATCGTGCGATAGAACGCAATTTTATTCGAGCGATACTCTTGAATAAGGTCTTCGAAGAGTTGTTGCTCATGGCTTTCGTTGGCAAAGGCCTTCACCACACGCATTCCGCTCAATACATTTTCAAGTCCTGCCGTATAGTTGGCAAGCCCTTTGTAGATGTTTCGATTGATACGAGACATGCGGCGGTTAAATACTGCCAGCGCGACCGCAATAATCGGTACGAAGAAAATCGTCAATAGCGCAAGTGTTGGATGCACTTGATACATCAACACAAACGAACCGATTAAAGTCATCACGGCAATAAAGAATTCTTCTGGCCCGTGGTGCGCCAACTCGCTAATATCGAATAAGTCACTCGACAAGCGACTCATCAATTCCCCGATTTTCATATTGTCGAAGAACGAGAAGGATTGTTTTTGGACCTTCGCAAATAACTCACGACGCATATCCGTTTCGATGTTAATCCCTAAAATATGCCCCATGTAAACCACGATAAAGTTCAAAGTTGTCGAGAAAGCATATAGCGCAAGTAACCCTGCCCCCACGAGTAGAATTTGTTGTAAGTTTTGAGACGGTACGATGTTATCAATGACACTTCTCACCATCACCGGAAAGGCAAGCTCGAGAATGGCCACGATCACCGCACAGGTAAAATCGAGTAAGAATAATTTTTTATACGGTTTGTAATAATGAATAAAATCTTTAATCACGATTGCTCTCCTTTCGCATAATGTAACGCGCTCCAATCTTTTGTCTTATAGATGATATGTCCATAAAGAACCGTTAACGCGTTTGATAATAACATGGCAATCCATACACCGGTTGCCCCGAGTGCTGTGAAAGCTCCAAGCACCCAAATAATTGGCAAGCGTAATACCCAAAGACGTCCAACCGACATATTCATCGAGTATTTCGTCACGCCACAACCTTGGAAGAATCCATTGTACGCCGAGAACATTCCCATGAAGAAAATGATAAAGGCGGTGTAGTTTAAATACTCAACGGCATTTGCCCAAAGAACGGCATCGCTTCTATCTTTAATAAAGACCCCAAGAATTGGAGATTGGAATAGGAAGACGATAATACAGCCGACTGTTGAAATCATCAGCACCCATATTAGCGCTCGTCTAAAGATGGCATGTGCACGATCATAAAGCCCTGCTCCCATGTTTTGTCCGATGATGGCTGTTAACGCCGCACCGATTCCCATCTGTGGTTGCGTTAATAAATCCGAGATGCGGTTTACCATCGAGTACGCAGCGAGTACCGACGTTCCATAAGACTGAATGAGTCCATTTAAAACGGTAAACCCTAACGCCGCCCCGCCATAACCAAACGCAGATGGCCATGCGACTTTAAGGATTTCTTTCATCACTTCTTTGTCAATTTTGACATGTCTTAAGTAGATTTGAATATCCGATTCCTTACGAACTGCACGAATCGCAAGCACTAATAATAGTACTTTTGCAATCACGGTCGCCCATCCTGCCCCTTCAATTCCCCAGTTCAACCCAGTAAGGCCAACAAAAGGAATCGTCGCAAAAATAAAGATTGGATCGAGGATTACATTTGAAATCGAAGACGCCGCACTAATCATCGTAATCGTGCGCGTTCTTCCCTGCGCATTTAGCAAGGACTGATATCCGAAATAGCAGAAATCAAAGAACAACCCAATGAAGTTAATCTTCAAATACGCTACGGATTTTGCCAAGAATGTGCCCTCTGCTCCCATCCATTCCACGAATAGGGGTGCAAGGAAATATCCAAGCACTGAAAGTACAAACCCAGAGAAATACGTTAGAATCATCGCATTTCCTGCATAACGCTGTGCATCTCTATATTTTCCCGCTCCAAAGTACTGAGCAATGAGTGCAGTCGCTCCAACACTAATCCCCATTCCAAGCGAAATAAATAAGAAGTTCAACGGCCAAATAAACGCGGTTGCCGCAAAGTCTTCTGCAGAAAGTTGCGCCACATATAACCCGTCCGTCAAGTTGTATAAAGTTCGAATTAAATTATTAATCATTAACGGCGTCGCAATCGTTAAAATCACACGATTAATGTGCCCCGTCGTAATAAAATTTTGTTTTTCCAAAATAATCACCTGTTCTAGTATACATGATATCCCCACTGCTGTGAACACATACAGTGAACAAATCCACTTTTCTGTACTTTTAAAGAGCGAAGGAGGCTCGCTTTGTGGAACATGGGGGTTTTTCATAATAGCTGTAATAGGGCACCGGTTCGAGCCTGAGTCTCTCACCTCTAAAACTCAAAGCGGGAGTAAGGAAAACCTCCTAACTCCCGCTAATTCGCTTTTAGCGCATCCCCTATTACTGCTATTATAGAATCCCATGTCACCTCGCGAGCCTCACTGCATTCTTATAAGGTAAAAAAGTGTGCTGCTCTGTCTTTCTTCACCAGATTGGATAAATAAACAACTTCCTATTATTTTACAAAACAAAATTTCACAGCACGTGATTTTAAGTAGCACCTCATTCTGTCTTTAGCCCGTACGAAGCACACACAAACTCGCTTCCGTTCCCCCGAGACAAAATTTCTAAACACGTTCTCAAAGAAACAAAAAATTAGCAATTCAGAATATAAGGCACCACCTAACCTTTTTATACACGCAGGTCTGAAGAAACAATTATTCCAAAAAGGCCCACAATATTATCAAGCCATACGATGCACTCGCAAACTCGTTTCCGTCCCTCCAAGACAAAATTACTAAACACGTTCTCAAAGAAACAAAAAAATGCGAAATTCAAAATGTTAAGCACTCCCTAACTTTTTATGCAAGCAGGTCTGAAGAATCATTTGGTCCATAGTAGCAACAATAACGAGTGTAATCGATGCGAATTAGCAGTAGTTAGGAATTTATTCCTTACTACTGCTTTGAGGCTCGATAGGCGGTGAGACCTAAGGCTCACGCCGGTACAGCTATTGTAGCGACTATGGAATATCCAAATGATTCGCATAAGACCTGCGGTCTTATTATTAATTTATTAAAAATAAAAAAGAGTTAGGCACCAGCCTAACTCTTCCGAATTTCTCAAAATTATTTTTTAGTTTCTTTGAAGACAACGTGTTTACGTAATTTTGGAGAATATTTTTTTAATTCTAAACGCTCTGGATTGTTACGTTTGTTTTTGCTTGTTAAGTATAAACGTTCACCTGTTTCAGCACATTCTAATAAAATGTTGATACGCATGGATGACACCTCTCATTCAATTTATTTCATTAACTCATTGAGTTTCATACTGGTATATATTAACAAATGCAGTTCGCTTTGTCAATTCAGATTACCACTGATTTTTTGAAAAATTTATTCTTATAAAACTTTTTGAATCCAACCTTCTGGAGCCTCTACATCTCCGTATTGGATGCCCACTAATTCATCGTATAAACGACGTGTTACAGGACCAACTTCTGTTTCAGAATAGAACACATGGAAGTCGTCTCCGTTTTGAATTCCACCTACTGGAGAAATAACTGCGGCTGTACCACAAGCTCCTGCTTCTGCGAAGATATCTAATTGGTCTACATATACATCGCCTTCTTTAACAGTCATACCTAAACGGTGTTCTGCTAACCAAAGCAATGAGTATTTTGTAATACTTGGTAAGATAGATGGAGAGTAAGGTGTGATGAATTGATTATCTTTAGTAATCCCAAAGAAGTTCGCAGCCCCTACTTCTTCAATTTTTGTATGTGTCAATGGATCTAGGTAAATACAGTCACTGAAATGACGTTCTTTGGCTTCTTTACCAGGAAGTAAGCTTGCCGCATAGTTCCCGCCGACTTTAGCAGCCCCTGTACCTACGTGTGCTGCACGGTCGTATTCAGAAACGATGAAGTTTGTTGGAGTTAATCCACCTTTGAAATAAGCTCCTACTGGCATTACGAAGATTGAGAAAATATATTCTGTTGCAGGACGTACCGCAACATTATTTCCTACCCCAATCATGAATGGACGGATATATAAGCTTCCGCCAGTTCCGTAAGGTGGTAACCATTGTTCGTTTGCTTTTACCACTTTTTTCACGGCTTCAATAAAACGTTCTTCTGGAAATTCAGGCATGAGTAATCGACGGCATGAACGCGCCATACGAGCAGCGTTTTGGTCGACACGGAATAAGTTGATGCTACCATCTTTACAACGGTATGCTTTTAATCCTTCGAAACATTGTTGTCCGTAGTGAAGTGCTGTTGCGGCTTCGTCTACTTTTAAGACATTATCTTCAATCAACGCACCTTCGTCCCACTGGCCATCTTTGTAATAGCTGATGTAACGTAAGTCTGTCTTAATGTAATCGAATCCTAAGTTATTCCAATCTAAATTTACTGTGTTTGTCATATAAACCCTACTTTCCGAGATTACTCTACTGATTTAAATTCCCCAGTGGTACTATCCATCTCTTCTAACTTTTTATCACTGGCATGATAGCGGAAGAACCCATAAATGGAGGTGTTCGAATTTTCTACATGACGTACTTGTACGTCAACCGAGTCATTCGTTTGTGCCTGAATGATAATCTCATAATTCTCACCTAAAACGACATTTTTGCGTTTTTCAATTTCTGCAATGGCCTCACGCGCTAAATTATTCGCATTACGTGTCGTATCGCTTGTTGTTTCTTGCGCAGCCGTTGTTGATTGAGTTGTAGCAGACTCACTAGATTCAGCGTTATTTTTAGAAATTTGAACGACTGGAGCCGAGTTATTGGCTGTTTGCTCTGGTCTGCGAGAGCAAGCCATCAATGCTAGTACGATAACTGCAATTCCTAATCCTTTTATGACTTTGCGATTCATTCATTCACCACCTTCTTTATTTTATCTATTCTATCACAATTTTTATAAAAAGTATTTTATCCCATGAATTTGTAATGATAATGAAAAATTTTATATAAATTTGGTTCTTTTCATTTCAAAAATAAAAAAACTCTAATGCAACACGAGTCACACTAGAGTTTCTTCGATTATTTAGCTAATTTTTCTTTAACTTCTTCCACGTAGTTATAAACCATGTGACCTGCTTGTCCGCCATCCCCAACAGCTGTTGTGATTTGACGCAATGTTTTTTGACGAACATCGCCCACTGCAAAGATTCCAGGAATAGAAGTTTCCATTTGCTCGTTAGTGACAATCCAACCTTCTGCATCTGTGATGTTTAAGTCTTTGAATGGATCAGAAACTGGTAATAGGCCTACATAAATGAAGACACCATCCGCATCATGGGTAGTCACTTCACCTGTATTCACATCTTTTACGCGAACGCCTGTAATTTTAGAACCGTCTCCAACGAATTCTTCAACGACTGAATTCCATAAGAAGTCAATTTTTTCATTAGCAAATGCGCGGTCTTGCAATACTTTTTGCGCACGTAATTGGTCACGACGGTGAACAATCGTTACGCTCTTCCCGAATTGTGTTAAATACGTTCCTTCTTCAACGGCTGAGTCTCCTCCACCGATGACGAAGATTTTCTTGTCTTTGAAGAATGCTCCATCACAAACTGCACAGTAAGAAACGCCACGTCCAGCGTACTCTTCTTCCCCTGGCACTTCTAATTTACGGTGATAAGAACCAGTCGCAATGACTACTGCATAGGCATAGTATGTTTTCTTTCCTGCAGTGATGACTTTAAGGTCGCCTTCTAATTCGATTTTTGAAACTTGGCCGTAAGCATATTCTGCACCGAATTGCATCGCACCTTTATACATATTGTCGGCTAATTCTGGCCCAGAAATCGTAGGGAAACCAGGATAGTTTTCTACATCCGAAGTGTTTAATAATTCTCCACCAGGAACACCTTTTTCGAGGATTAATGTTTTTAAATTTGCACGAGAAGTATATAGCGCTGCGGTCATCCCACCAGGGCCACTTCCGATAATGACTACATCATAAATTGTTCTTTCTTCCATCAGAGATTCTCCTTTTGTATAAACTAAGAGCGCTGAGACATAGTCCAACGCTCCTCTTCATTTTTAAGTGTAAGATACTCCCTTTAAAACGGCAACTTTATTGCTCATCCAAAGTTCCTTCGAGTTTTTTACCTAATTCAATGACGTATTGTTTTAAATTGTCTTTGATTTCTGGATGTTCCAAACCGAATTCAATACTTGTCTTCATGAATCCAAACTTGTCACCCACATCGAAACGTTCACCCTTGAATTGTTTCGCAAACACTCTTTGAGTAAGGTTCAATGTATCAATGGCATCTGTTAATTGAATTTCGCCACCCGCACCTGGTTCTTGTTTTTCTAAGATTTCAAAGATTTCAGGAGTTAATAAATAACGACCAATAATCGCTAAGTTACTTGGCGCATCTTCTGGTTTTGGTTTTTCTACGAAACGACGTACATTATATAATCCCTCTTCCACTTGGCTTTCAGGATCGATAATTCCGTATTTATACGTTTCTTCATGAGGAACTTCCATTACAGCGATATTTGACGCATGTGTTTTTTCGTAACCTTCAATCAATTGTTTTGTTAAAGGCACTTCATCACGCATAATATCGTCCCCAAGCATAATCACGAATGGCTCGCCACCCACGAATGCTTTGGCTTGAAGAACCGCATCTCCTAATCCTTTAGGATAAGATTGACGCACAAAGTATAAGTTAATTCCTGTTGTTTCTTGAACGAGTTCTAATAACTCTGTTTTTCCTTTTGCTTCAAGGTTTGATTCTAATTCGATGTTTGAGTCGAAATGGTCCTCGATTGGACGTTTGCTCTTACCAGTTACGATTAAGATATCCTCGATTCCTGATGCTAGAGCTTCTTCAACGATATATTGAATCGTTGGTTTGTCTACGATTGGCAGCATTTCTTTCGCCATCGCTTTTGTTGCTGGTAGGAAACGAGTTCCTAACCCTGCTGCTGGAATAACGGCTTTTCTAACTTTTGACATAGGTCTGTTCCTCCGATTTGGTTTATTGGTGTTCTTTAATTGATGCTTCTGATTTAAATTCACGCCCCATTAGGCGTTGAATCTCTTCGCGAACATCATGTCCTTTATATAAAACATTGTAAACAGCAGTTGTAATTGGCATTTCGATGTTCTTCTCTTGTGCCAAAGCGTAGACGGCTTTACACGTTTCTACCCCTTCTACAACCATTCCCATATTTTCCAAAATCGTTGGAAGCGGAATGCCTTTCCCGATTTGGTCCCCACATCTCCAGTTACGAGAATGAATACTCGTACATGTTACGATTAAATCGCCCACACCACTAAGTCCGATAAAGGTCAGTGGATCTGCGCCAAAAGCAATTCCTAGGCGACTAATTTCTGATAATCCTCTTGTCATTAACGCTGCTTTTGCATTGTCCCCATAGCCTAAACCATGAAGAGTCCCTGCTCCAACCGCGATAACGTTTTTAAGTGCAGCTCCCATTTCCACTCCGACACAGTCCGTATTCGTATAAACACGGAAGAAGGAATTACTGAAAAGAGTTTGCACAACTTTAGCAGATTCCAAGTTTTCACACGCTGCAGTGATGGTTGTGATATCACGACGCGCCACTTCTTCAGCGTGACTTGGTCCTGATAGCACCACGATATCTTCGTAGCTGTCACGGTCCAATTCTTCTGCTAAAATTTCTGAAATCCGTTTAAACGTTTCTTGTTCTAACCCTTTACTTGCGTGAATAATCATCGGTTTATTTTCAAGCAAGCCATTTAATTGCTTGGCTACTAAACGAATGACTTTTGTTGGGAGTACGAATAAGACCGCATCCACACCCTTCACGGCTTCGGCTAAATCTAAATAGCCTCGAATTGCTGGATCTAGAAAGACTCCAGGAAGGTAATGTTCATTCGTATGACGCTCATTAATTTCTTGAATTTGAGCTTCGTTATTTCCCCATAAGCGAGCTTCATGATGGTTTTCTGCGAGCACCATTGCCAGTGCTGTCCCCCATGAACCTGCTCCTAAAATAGCTACTTTTTTCATAGTAATTCTCCTTTACGCTTTTCCAAACAATGCTGGAGATTGTGGATCATCAATCGATACATAATCTGGCACGGCTGGAACTCTACGTCTTCTCACTACAATAATAGCGATGCCTAATAAGAATAACACAATTGAGACTAATTGCGAAATTCGGATAATACCAAACATCCAGAGGCTATCTGTACGCATTCCTTCGATAAAGAAGCGTCCAAATGAATACCATAATAAGTATCCTGACATGATTTCTCCGACTTTTACGCCTTTACGTCTGCGTAAGTAGAATAAAATCAATACGCCGACAAAAGACCAAAGTGATTCATATAAGAAAGTTGGATGGTAGTAGACCCCATCGATATGCATTTGTTCAATAATAAAGTTTGGTAAATGCAAGCCTTCTAAAAAGGCACGCGTTACGACTTCCCCATGCGCTTCTTGGTTGGTGAAGTTTCCCCAGCGTCCAATCGCTTGTGCAAGTAACACAACAGGCGCCAAGATATCTAACAGTAAGGCAAATGATACTTTTTCTTTTTTCGCAAACCAGTAGACAGTTGCTGCTCCGGCAATCACACCACCGTAGATGGCAATTCCTCCATGCCAAAT
Organism: Granulicatella adiacens; assembly: GCA_018364485.1. Lineage (GTDB taxonomy): Bacteria > Bacillota > Bacilli > Lactobacillales > Aerococcaceae > Granulicatella > Granulicatella adiacens_A. The sequence goes on along the minus strand of JAGZLX010000015.1, from coordinate 12,559 downwards.
TTGGATGATTTCACCAGGATTTGCTAAGTAGTACTGCCATTCAAATAGAATGTAGTATAAGCGAGCTCCGATAAAGCCTATTGGCACTGCCCAGAATACTAAATCGATGATAAATTCTTTACGATATCCTTTACGTGTTGCTTCTTTATCTGCGAGTGTTGTCGCTAAGTAAATCGCAAACGCAATAATAATTCCGTACCAACGGACTTGTAATCCACCGATTTCAAATGCAATCGGATTAATGGCCGAAACCATTTCTAAAACATTCATGTAACTAACCTCTAAACTTCTTTATTTTCTGCAATTAATTGTGTTAAACGATTCGTGAAGCTTTCTGTTGCATCGAATCCCATTTTCTTCGCACGGAAATTCATACATGCCACTTCTAAGATAATCGAAACGTTACGACCAGTCTTCACTGGGATGCGGATCTTAGGAATCTCTACACCCATCAATTCAACATTTTCCATATATCCACCTAAACGGTCATATCTCTTATCTGGCGTCCAGTTTTCAAGGTGAACAACTAAATCCACTTGTTTTGAATCAAGAATAGCACCTGCACCAAACAAGGTCATCACATCCACGATACCAACCCCGCGGATTTCGATTAAGTTATTCAAAATTTCTGGTGCTTCCCCGATTAATGTTAATTCATCGTACTGATACAATTCAACACGATCATCGGCAACAAGACGGTGACCTTTTTGCACAAGCTCTAACGCAGTTTCAGATTTACCGACGCCACTTTCACCTGTAATCAACAGACCAATTCCGAATACATCGAGTAATACACCGTGTACCGAAGAACGCTCCGCCAATCTTCCTTCTAAGAAGTTTGTGACACTACTTGATACTTGTGTTGTCTTCGAAGTTGCTTGTAAGATTGGAATTTGCGCTTTTGCAGCAGCTTCCACTAATTCTTTTGGCGGTTCTAGTTTTCTTGAAATAATAAAACATGGTGTCTCTGGTTTACAAAGACGTTCCATCACTTCTAATCGAATCCCTTCATCCATGGATGCCACAAAAGAAGTTTCTGTACGACCTAATAACTGGATACGTTCTGCTGGATAGAAATTTAAAAATCCTGCTAATTCTAATCCCGGTCTTGAAATTTCACTTGTAACGATTGGACGGTCAAGATACTCCTCTCCATAAATTGGTTTTAAATGAATATTCTTGATTAATTCTCTAACCGTAACACTTTTCATATTATCCCTCATTTCTTTATACCCTTCTACTATACCATATTTGAGCGCTTTCTTGTATGCTTTTAGAATTTATTAAACTTCTGTTCATTCTGCCAAATAATCTAAAAAATATTTTTTTAAAAAAATTGAGCAACCTACTTGAATATTTTATAGAATTTTATATAATAGCCTAAGTTTCTGAATAGGAGGAAAAAACATGATATTTTATTCATATGAATTTTTAAGAAGTAAAGTTCAACAAATTGATTATATTCAATTAGGACTAATACTCTTCGTCATTGCCGTTTTAGCAATTGCCTTATATCGTTATTTTAAAAATAAACAAGATACAAAATTTCGCGAATTAGCATTAATCGCCGTCATTGGTATCTTAATTCTTGCTGGTTCTAAGATTTCTGACTTACAGAACTCTAAAAATTCAGAAAACCAATATTCTGGAGCACTTCGCTTCGTTGAAACTATTGCGGAGGATTTACACGTTAATAAAGAAGATGTCTATATTAATACTGAAGCCGCAAAGGATGGAGCCATCGTCAAAGTTGGCGATCAATTCTATCGAGTATTAACAGGAGATAGCCCGGAACATTACCTACTCGAAAAAATGGAATTGCAAAATCCAAAAGTGACGATTAAGGAGGATGAATAAGTTGAACCTTTCATATATCGATGTCGCAATCAAACTTGCACTTGGACTATTATCATTAATTGTTGTGATCAACTACACTGGGAAAGGAAACCTCGCCCCTACATCTGCAAGTGACCAAATACAAAACTATGTACTCGGGGGAATTCTCGGGGGTGTGATTTATAATCCATCCATTACCATCTTACAATACTGCATCATCTTATTAATTTGGTTTGCGTTAGTACTAACCCTTCGCTGGGTAAAAACAAATAATCGTACAGTGAAAAAGATGCTTGACGGTGAACCTTTACAATTAATTAAACATGGGAAAATTGATGTTGAAAATGTGCGTTTAGCTGGTCTAACGGCTCAAGAAGTTGCTTTTAAATTACGTTCACAAGGAGTCTTCTCTATTCGCGATGTAAAAAGTGCAATTTTAGAGCAAAATGGTCAACTCATCCTGACAAAATCTGGAGAAGAAAATCCAAAATATCCAATCATTACAGATGGTGTCATTCAACAAAATATACTTGATGTTATCGATAAAACAGAAGATTGGGTTACTGAACAACTTGCTGCCCAAGGTATTCAAGATGTTTCAGAAGTATTCCTTGCAGAATACAATAACGGCCAATTAATGGTTGTGAAATACTAATTGAATCCAAACAAAAAAAGCGACCAATTGGTCGCTTTTTTGTTTGGTCTATTAGTCAACTAGATTTTCAACAAAGCGTTGGAAAATCGTTAACAGAATGCTTACTACTAAGGTAATGAGTGGACTTGAAAATGAGAATCCAGGTCCTACAAACCAAGATGTCATACTTAACATCATCGCATTTAACACGAAGCTAAAGCATCCAAACGTTACAATTGTAACTGGTAATGTTAAAAGGAATAAAATCGGTTTAACAGATAGGTTTAGTACCGCAAGAACGATACTAGCAACAAGCGCTGCTACCCAGTTCGTAACGTAAAATTGTGGTACAAACCACGCAATCACCAAGAACCCTAATGTGTTAATGGCAATCTTTTTAGTAATTGACACTAAAAATCACTCCAATCGTCGTCATCATCTTCCTCTACGCGGCGCGCCGTTTTACGCGGGCGAGAGCTTCCAGAAGTGTAATAGTAAGTATTTCTGCGTCTATTGTCACGATAATACCCAGTGCTTTCTTCTGGAATAATGATAGCAAGTAAGATGTAAAGGATGATAGGGAAACCTGAGAAACTACAAATAATAAACAGCACACGTACAATTGTTGGATCTACATCGAAGTATTCTGCAATACCGCCCATAACCCCACAAACAACTCTGTTCTTTCTTGAGCGTCTTAATTTTTTCATTTTGTTTATCCTTCTTTCTTGCTACTTGTATCTGATTGTAGCTGATTTACTTGAATATTTCCAGTTGTGGTTTCTGCGACTACTCGCGGCATTGAGTCTTTATGCTTACGAATCAATGCACTTCTTTCGGCTAAATCCTTCGTTTGTCGAATCACTTCGAAGACTGTTTCATCAAAGTGAATCGAACCAAGTGACGTTTCAATTTCGGCTTCTAGGCCAACTTCTTCAGCAACTTCAATTTTAATATTTCCGTTCACTGTTTCAACGTCTACTTTTTTCGTTTCAGGATGCGCCACTGCTACTTTAATATTCCCTGTCACGGCTTCTAATTTTGTGCCAAGGAATTTTCCATCGAGATGGATATTTCCGTTTACCGTTTCAGACACGATATCTTTGAATTCGAGGTGTTCGTATTTAAGGTTTCCGTTCACTGTTTCGGCTTCAAGAAGAACCCCTTTAACATCTTTCAAGCGAATATCTCCATTATCCACTTCGAAGTAGTAATCTTTCCCTTCTAACTCTTTCAAATGAATAGTTGTATTCAAGCCTTTGATGGCTACATAATCGTACACTTTTTGCGGAAGGGAAATGGTCCAGTCGCAGTATACGCGCTTGCTGACACTCTTGATAACAATCTTATCGTCGTCTACGCCAACCCTCACGCGGTCACGAACAAATCCTTCTGCATCGAAGAACTCTTCGTCTTGTGCAGCCACGCGGCAATTCCCTTCAATGGTCATTGTGTTGCCAGGAACAGTCTTCACACGAACAATTCCGTTGGCCACTTTGAAATCGAGAATGCTCGCATCATCAATCACTTGATGGAAATGATACGGTACTTTTTTGCCGTTTTTGGCTTCTAAGTAAGGCATGTTCACTTCTGTATTTTGAATAACTGATCCCACCGCTGTCACAATTGAGTCTGCAAATTTTGCAGCCCATGAAGAGATATTTCCCGCTGTTCTACGAGTTTTATCTTCCCAGTCAGTGTCTTGCACTTTCTTCTTAGCTTTCTTAAAGCTTTCTTCCCATTCTTCTTTCTTTTCAGCTTTCATTTTGGCATCGGCTTGTTTCTTCTCTTGTAACAAGCTCTTATATTGGTTATTTAATTGTTCCGCTTCTTCTTGCAAGCGAACGAGTTCCATCTCTTCATCTACTGTCAACGGTTCAAGTTGCTCAGCCGTTTTGATTTCATCGATACGGCGATCGATTTCTTTTGTACGTTTTAAAACCGCTTGAATCGATTCATTTGTTTGGTCGCTTTGAGCTGAGAATTTTGTAAATACACTCGCTACGCCTTCCATTACAGAATCGACTTGGCTTGAAGTTGGTTGTTCTTTGTTACTTGCCTTCTCACCCATTTTTTCGAGTAAGACCACTGCTTCCTCTGCTGAAATAATTCCTTTGTCTACTAATTCTAAAATTCTATCTTTTTGATTCATTTTCGTTTCCCCCTTAAATCGGTTCGTTCTTGATTACATTCTTAGTGTACCGAACTTCCAAAACGAAAACATAGGTCCTAAGGTTGATTTTTATCCCAAACTTCTCTAAACCTAAAGTTGTATTTTTGAATTTCGCCCCTTTTTCGTTCTATATCTTGCGTGGATATTCATTTGTTGTTACACTTTGGATACAGTAATAGTAGGAGTTGGAAGGAAATGACAAAAAAGGAAGTCTCATTGAAATCGCATGAGCGACTCGATCGACTCGAAAAAGAAAATATCGATATCATTCAAAGTCGTGAGGTCTTCTCCTTTTCGCTGGATGCCGTCCTTTTAGCCGACTTTGCCAATATCGCCGAGCGTAGAAAAGCTACAATCGTGGACCTTTGCTCTGGTAACGGTGCGGTGGCATTTCTACTCAGCCATAAAACGCAAAATCACATTATCGCAGTTGAAATCCAAGAACAGCTTTGGGACATGGCGATGCGTACGACCCAACTCAACAACTTAGAAGACCGCATCACGTTTATCAATCAGGATATTCGTCAGTTGAAAGGCATTATCCCGAAAGACTCGGTCGACTTTATTACGTGCAATCCGCCTTACTTCAAGGTGAAGGAAACCAATCAAACCAATTTGAAGGAAGCTTACACGATTGCCCGTCATGAAGTGCATTTGCCACTCGAAGACTTACTCAAGACGATTTCAGGGTTATTGAAGATGAAAGGAAAAGCCTATCTCGTGCATAGACCCGACCGTCTAACGGACATTTTAACCGAGGCAAGGCATCACCGTCTCGAAGCGAAACGCGTGCAATTTGTCTATCCAAAAGAAGGCAAAGAAAGCAATATCGTCCTCATTGAATTAATGAAGGACGGACTACCAGGCGGCCTCAAGGTATTGCCTCCGATTACGGTTTTCGACGAGCATCAAGAATATACGAAGAAGATTAGAAGCATCCTCTGGGGGGACAACGCATGAGCCAGTTCTTTATGTACGTCCTTCTCTGCAAGGACCAAACCTTTTATACGGGCTATACGGTTGATTTGGAGAAACGAATCGCGACTCACAATGCCGGAAAAGGTGCTAAATATACAAGGGTGAGAACTCCCGTCACTCTCCTTTACGCTAAAGAATTTGCCACCAAGCAAGAAGCGATGAAGGCAGAAGCGGCGTTCAAGAAATTCTCTCGCCCGAAAAAAGAGACATTTCTACAGACGATTGGCGCAAATGTAGAACGTCCAGTCATTATTTATTTAGAAGGAGAACAACCTCATGAGACAACAAAGTTATCGGACTGAAGGTACAGGAAAACTATTCCTTGTCCCTACTCCGATTGGCAACTTAGAAGATATGACTTTTCGCGCGGTCAATACGCTTCGCGACGTGGATTTGATTCTTGCCGAAGATACGCGTCATACGCAAAAGTTACTCAATCATTTTGAAATCGAGACTCCCCAAAAGAGTTTCCATGAACATAATACTCAGGAGAGAATCCCTCAAGCCATCGAGTGGCTGCAAGAAGGAAAAAGCATCGCGCAAGTGAGTGACGCCGGCACGCCTTCGATTAGCGACCCAGGATTTGAACTTGTACAAGCTTGCGTCGAAGTCGGTATCCCAGTGATTCCTCTTCCAGGAGCGAATGCGGGAATTACGGCTCTTATCGCAAGCGGACTCGTTCCTCAACCGTTCTATTTCTATGGGTTCTTACCACGTAAAAAGAAAGAAAAAATCGCTGCACTCGAGCAATTGCGCACGCATAGCGAGACTGTGATTTTATACGAATCACCTTTCCGATTGAAAGATACTTTTTCAGCGATTCAAACTGTCTACGGCGAACAACAATCCGTTGTGTTATGCCGTGAATTGACGAAAACTTACGAAGAGTTTATTCGCGGAACAGCCGCAGAACTCGTAGCTCTTGTAAGTGAAGAAGAATTAAAAGGCGAATGTTGCATCTTGATTGGACATAAAAATCCAGACGAAGTGACCACTGCTCTAACTGGTGCGTTAGAAGAAAATACACCAGACGCTTCACTTTCGATTGCCGAACAAGTCGACTGGTTTATGGAGCATCAAAACCTCACACAAAAAGATGCGATTAAGGCTGTTGCAAAACATCTTGGTTTGAAGAAACAAGAAGTCTACAAAGAGATTCATGCATAAATAAATCCGTAAGATTTTCCATAATCAACATGCTATAAATTTTATGATGGTTTCCTCTACGATTGAACACAAACAGCAACACCCAAGCAAAGCTGCTTGGGTGTTTGTTTATACTCCGATAAATTTAAATACATTGAAGGCGGTCATCAATACTAAAATAGCCATCAATCCTAGATAGAGTTTTTCAACGGCTTCGTGCGTGAGTTTCGATTGGATTTTTGTTCCAATCCAACCACCGAGTACCGCAAAAATCGCAATCGCTAAAATCACGAGACTGACATTGTTGTATTTTTCAAAGTCACGAATGACAGTGCCCATCTTAATAATCTGTGCAAAGAAAATCATCAAAATGGAATACGCTGCTGCGTCTTTGGCTTTCATCGAGAAGAAGTAAACCAAAAGTGCAATATTCAGCGGTCCTCCGCCAATGCCGAGATAAACAGAAATCATACCAACTGTTAGCCCAATCGTCACAATCGCCACAAGGTTTGAGACTTCTAGCGTTCGAATGCTTTCCTTATTGAGCGTGAATAAAATAATTCCACCGAGTAATAAGAATAGAATCACGGATTGTGTCGCGCTCACTGCCTGGCTGCCCCAGCTGTCTACTGCATGAAGGAAAATCACATCTCCAATCTTCCCACCGACAATCGACCCAAATGCCAGACCTAAAGCGATTTGTTTTTGGACATGAAAGCCTTGCTTACTTCGTTTATAAATCGAAACAAGACACATCGTAAACACGGCCACAGTCGAGTACACACTAATCATGCTCGTGGTATCGATGCCCACAAAATCAAAGGCTGGCTTGATAATAATACCGCCACCTAAACCAGTGATGGCTCCAATCATCGTTGCACATAACACGATAATACTATAAATAATAATATGCATTAGCGACCTCCAACATTACGGACACATCTAAACCCTAGATGGCTAGATGTTGAGTCCCACAATGCTCCATTACGAGCGGCTACACGATACCTGTTGCAGTATGAGCAATGGCATAAGAAGGAACCTCCACGAATCGCATATTCATATTCAAAATTAATGGGGCGAGAGGCATCTTCTTCGATTTCTTCAAACGGAATTCCGCGATGATTACAACACCATTCCCAGACATTCCCAATCATTTGATAGAGACCAAATCCGTTTGGCTCGAAGCTCTTCACAGGCGCCGTTCCTAAAAAGCCGTCTGCTTTCGTATTCGTATTAGGGAAATCCCCTTGCCAAGTATTGGCATGAAACTCTCCGTCTTCTTCGAGGTCATCTCCCCATGGAAACTGCGTGGTTGTCCCGCCGCGTGCTGCGTATTCCCATTGCGTTTCTGTCGGCAATTTCACCTTTGCCCAATCACAATAAGCTAATGCATCTTGCAAAGATACGTGCACCACTGGATGGTCCATCACATCATCAATGGAAGACTCGGGCCCTGTGGGATGATTCCAACAAGCACCTGGCACTAGAAGCCACCAAGGTGAACCTGATACATGTGCATACTCTGCTCTTTTTTCTGGCTCAACGAATAGGTGAAATACATAAGAATCTCCTATTGTTTCTGCAGTTGTGGTATAACCTGTCGCATCTACAAATGCTTTAAACTCACGATTCGTCACGGTCGTATCCGCGATTTCAAACGCAAGCACCTTTTTCATGACTGGTGGTGCTTCATGGTCTTCGATAAAGCCTTGGCCATGAGCATCTCCCATTTGAAAGATGCCAGATTTTAAAGGCACAAAATTCATACTATCGACCTCTCTTTAGAGTGGCAACGATGCGTTCTAATGGTACTTGGCAAAGTTGTCCGTCTCTCACAAAGCCCTCTTCTCTGTCTTGTAAAATGCGAGCAAGTTTCGCTTTAAACTCGTTCACAAGAGAAGTATACTTCGTTTCCGCAATTAAATTGCATTTTTCCTCTGGATCCTCTGTCATATGGAAGAGTTGATACTCGTCTTTGACAGGGAACCAAATAAATTTCCATTCATCTGTTAAAATATATTGGCTCGAATCCTCACCTAGGCTATGTTCGCCGTGGAATTCATTACGCCAACCTGCAAATTCGCCGAATAATAATTGGCGAACGCTCTTACCGTCTGTTTCAACTTTCTCACCTGTCGCAAGTTCGACAAGCGAAGGGAAAACGTCTTGAATCTTCACAAGTTGTGTGACGCTCTTCTTCGTACCCGCAATCAAGTTCCCTGGGTCGAAGATAAACGCTGGAATCTTAATACTACCTTGGTAAGGATAGCCTTTGCGGAATAAATAATGTTCTCCGAGTTGATCCCCGTGGTCACTCACGAACCAGAAAATCGTATTTTCGAGTAAATCAAACTCCTCAACGGCCGTTAAGAAGCGACTTAATTGATTATCGATATGCGTGATTAAGCCGTAATACGCAGCCAACATTCTCTTTTGAGCGTCCGCTGGAATCTTACCGCGTTTGGCATAGAGGCTTGGAATCTTCTCTTCGAGTTCTTCCCAGTTCCCAATATGCAAGTCCGATACGTCCCCTAATTTATCCATGTATAAATCATAGAAATACTTCGGTGGATTGAGTGGCGCATGAGGCTTTTCAAACGACATCTTCAAGAAGAACGGAACGCTTGGGTCACGTCTCTTCAAGAAACGAATACTTTCGCTCACAATCCAGTTGGTTGGATGGTATTTCTCAGGCAGTTCAAATGGACGGACATCCCATGAATTACAGTTTGCCCCATCATCGATAATATCTGCATCGCTGCCGAGTTCTTGCTTAATCCAATCCAAGTAATCGCTCGAATGTTCAAACGTTTCTCCGTATGCTTTATTGTATTTACGGTCGACATGCAAGTAGCCATCGTGCAAGAGAACATGGTCAAATCCCATGCGCTTACGGCTTGGATACACATGCATTTTCCCGATACATTCTGTTTGATACCCTAAATCCTTGAATGTTTGAGGAAGTGTATTCGTGTAGTTCCAAGGCACTTCATCTTCGTATCCAACTCTTCCTGACGCTTCTTGGTCCATCCCAGTTAAAAGAGCTGCTCTAGCAGGCACGCAACTTGGCACTGGTGAGTAGGCATTTTCAAAGTTATATCCCATACTGGCCATCATATCCATTGTTGGTGTCACTACTAAATCATCACTGCGGTTAATTGACAATGCATCGGCACGCATTTGGTCCACTACGATGAGGATGACATTTGGTTTTGATTGTTTTTGATTCATACTGTTTCCCCCAAAAAAGATAAAACGATTTCATCTTTTATTATAACAAAAGAGCCCGTCCATGGACAGGCTCTTTTTAGTACTTTATTGGCTTTTTATATGACAATCTTGCTCTTTTCACGCATTAATCTTCGCTATACAAGATTTCCGTACAAAACATACAACTTTCATCGTTTTCTCTACGTTTTCCATAATATAAATTGCAAATATGGAATCCTTGGTCGTAGATATTTTCTAAATTGATGATGGATTGGCTTCTTTTTTTCTTTTTAGCCACTTTCTTCGTGTGCGTGTTTGGCTCTAACTCGTCTAAACGATCTTTCAAGTGACGATTTTCCATCGTTAAATTATGATTCTCTTCGATCACTTTTTGCAACTCTTCAGAAATCTGTTCGAGCTCATGTAGTTGCAACAAAGTTTGTTTTGTTAACCGTTCGATTCGATCATACAATTGTCTGTTTGGCATTCACGCACCTCCTATCTTATTTTGGGATTTTTAACACCCATTGTTCTAATACTGCTTGAACTCCAACGTTGGCACTTACTTTGGCAATGGCGTTGGTCATTTTTTCATGTTCTTTAATCCATTCACTCACGGTGAGATGTCTTGCAAAACTCTTCATTGTTGCGAGTTTATCGCTTTGAATAACGGCTCCTTCGACTCCTCGTGCAACCAGCAAAGCATCACGGATATAAATTTGTAATAGCGTTAAAAACAGCTCGCTATCGGCTTTTGTCGCTAAGAGTGGCATCACTTGAGACTGAATCGTCACAAAGGCCATCGCACGATTCGTAAATACACGGACAAACCAATTCCAGCTTTCTTGACGAATCTGTCCAAAACTTTCACTCTCGAGCATCTCGACTGCTTGGTCGATATTATTCGTGAGTTGAGAAAGTAGCTGCGCTGTCGCATTTGGCACGCCTCGTTCCTTCAGCGTTGCGACAATATTTTCTCCTGCATCCGATTGGAAACGAATAATCTGACAACGTGATTGAATCGTAATCAGCACCTTACTGAGCTGTTCTGTTAGAAGAATGAAGTGAATATTTCCTGTCGGTTCTTCTAGAAACTTCAATAAGCTATTAGCAGCGCCTTGAGTCAACGTGTCGACTGCATGAATCACACAAACAATCGAGCTCGACTCCATCGCTGTTTTCGTTAACTGAGACTTCAACGTACGAATTTGGTCTACTTTCACAGTCGTTCCTTCAGGTTCTACCACGATAAAATCTGGGAAGTTCCCATGTTCAATACGAATGCAGTGTTCACACTCTCCGCACGCAGGCTCGCCTTTTGTTCGCTTCGTACAGTTAAGCATCTTTGCGATTTCCTTGGCCATCTCCGCTTTCCCAATTCCCTTTGCTCCTTCAAACAAATAGGCATGGCTCAGCTGACCATTATCGATGGCACGAATAAACGCTTCTTGCATCTTTTCCATCTTAGAAACGGAAGAATGAGTCTACAGGTAATACGAATACTGTAGCTCCACCTACACGAACTGGAACTGGAGTTGTTAGCGCGCTATCAAGCATGCTGTCGATATGCACTGGTGGCACAGTCATTTGTTCACGTGATTGGCAGTTTTCTTTAATGATATCTAACGCTTCTTGTACACGTTCTTCTTCAATCCCGATGATGAAAGTAGTGTTTCCTGCACGTAAGAATCCACCTGTTGTTGATAAACGAGTTGCGCGGATATTTGCTTGTGCAAACTCATCTCCTAATAAATGTGCATCTTTATCTTGTACAATCGCAATTAATAATTTCATGATTTCATTCTCCTATTTTGTAAAATATTTTGGGTAACGTTCCACTAAAACGCGGAAGCACTCTTCCACTACTTCTTCAATGGATTTTGTCGCATCAATCGATACAATTCTTTCTGGATATTTCTCTACTAACTCTAAATACCCATTGCGAACCATCGTATGGAAGCTTAATCCTTCTTGGTCTAAGCGGTCAAATTGACGGTTCCCTCTTGCTTTATGAATTCGTTCCAATCCAACTTCAGCTGGCACATCTAAGTATAGCGTCGTGCTTGGTTCTAGGCCGTCTGTTGCAAAATGATTTAACTGTGCAACTTCTTCTACACCAATCCCACGAGCCACTCCTTGATACACCAATGAGCTATCGACAAAACGGTCACAAAAAACAATATTCCCTTTTTCTAAGTTTGGTAAGATACGATCTTTTAAATGCTGGCGACGACCCGCTGCATATAAAATCGCTTCTGTTCTCTCATCCATTTCGGTGTTGTTCACATCCAGAATGACTTTACGAATATCTTCAGCGATACGGCTTCCACCAGGTTCTCTTGTTGAAACAATATCCACGAGCGCGTGTTTTTGTAACAAAGGAATCAGTTGGTTGATGACAGTTGTTTTCCCAGCGCCATCAGGACCTTCCATCGTGATAAACAATCCTTTCATATTATCCCCCATTCCTTTCAATTTCTTTTCTATTATACGATATTTTCATCTTTTAATAAACCAAATTCCTATAAGAAATTTCACCAATTTCTCCTCCCCTTTTTCTTGGCAGGACACAATATTTAAAA
>JAGZLX010000098.1 GCA_018364485.1 Granulicatella adiacens | reverse complement strand
AACAACCATGTTGAAGATGATTAATCAGTTGATTGAACCGACTGATGGAAATATTTATTTAAACGAAAAACGAATCAAAGAACACAACCAACGGAAATTGCGCTTAGAGACGGGCTATGTCCTTCAACAAATCGCGCTGTTTCCAAATTTAACGGTGGCGGAAAACATTGCCCTCATCCCTGAAATGAAAGGGTGGAAGAAGGAACAAATCGCTGCAAAAACAAAGGAACTACTCGAAAAGGTAGGCCTTCCTGCAGACGATTATGCTAAACGCCTTCCAAGCGAACTCTCTGGTGGAGAACAACAACGGGTAGGAATCGTTCGAGCGATGATTGCAGAACCGATGACGCTTCTTATGGACGAACCGTTTTCTGCCTTAGATGCCATCTCTCGTAAGCAACTTCAAGAACTCACAAAGGCATTACACCGGGAGTTTAAGATGACGACGATTTTCGTCACACATGATACGGACGAAGCGTTGAAGTTGGCTGACCGTATTGCGGTTTTAAAAGATGGAGCGATTCAACAAGTCGCACCACCTGAAGAAATTCTAGAGCATCCTGCAACGGAATTTGTCGCAGAATTGTTCAAAGGAGGTGCCGTTCATGCATAATCTCGTAACGACCTTCCAAGAGCGTTTTAGCGACTGGACAGTGGCACTAGGGCAACATTTACAACTCTCGCTCTTAGCCTTACTGATTTCGATTGTGGTGGCCGTTCCATTAGCGGTTGTTTTAAGCTCGTACAAGCGCTCTGCGGCATTTGTCCTGCAACTGGCAGGAATCTTCCAAACGATTCCGTCACTGGCGCTATTAGGGCTCTTTATTCCATTTATGGGTATCGGAACGGTCCCAGCACTCATAACGCTTGTGATTTACGCGTTATTCCCGATTTTACAAAATACAATTACGGGACTCGAAGGGATTGACCCAAGCTTAGAAGAGGCAGCCATTGCCTTTGGAATGACGAAGTGGGAACGCCTGAAGAAGTTTGAGATTCCAATCGCGATGCCTGTTATCATGTCAGGGGTACGCACCTCTGCAGTCTTCATTATCGGGACAGCCACTCTTGCAGCGTTAATCGGGGCAGGGGGACTCGGTTCCTTCATCCTTCTTGGAATTGACCGCAACAACGCCAGCTTGATTCTAATTGGGGCTATCTCTTCAGCGCTTCTTGCGATTGCATTTAGTACATTGTTGAAATGGATGGAACATGCCAAACTAAAAACGATTTTCGCAACGTTTATCGTTCTATTTGCCGGACTCGGAGCGTCTTTTGTTTCAGGGATGATGCCTTCGATGGGCCAACAAACACTGATTATTGCCGGTAAATTAGGACCTGAACCAGAAATCTTAGCGAATATGTATAAACTCTTAATTGAGGAAAATACGAAGCTGAAAGTCGAAGTGAAACCAAACTTCGGGAAGACAACGTTCTTGTATGAAGCCTTGAAGAATGGGGACATCGACATTTACCCAGAATTCACAGGAACGATTACGGAGAGCTTGTTGAAGCCAGCGCCAAAAGTATCGCATGATCCAGAAGAAGTATACGAATTGGCGAAAGAGGGCATCTTGAAGCAAGACAATTTGGCATACTTGAAGCCAATGGAATACCAAAATACGTATGCCGTAGCGGTCCCAAGAGCCATCGCTGAAAAATACGGACTCAAGACCATCTCTGACTTGAAGAAAGTCGAAGGACAATTGAAAGCTGGATTCACACTTGAATTCAATGACCGAGATGACGGAAACCGCGGCCTTCAAAAGGTATACGGATTGAACCTCAACGTCGCAACGATGGAACCAAGCCTTCGCTACCAAGCGATTCAATCGGGTGACATTCAAATCACCGACGCGTATTCAACGGACGCAGAAATCACGCGTTATGACCTTGTGGTGCTAGAAGACGACAAGCAATTATTCCCACCTTACCAAGGCGCACCTTTAATGAAAGAAGCGTTGTTGAAACAACATCCAGAATTGGAAGGCGTGTTGAATGTGTTAGCAGGAAAGATTACGGCGGAACAGATGAGTCGCATGAACTATGAAGTGGGAGTAGAGGGTAAGTCTGCTGAAACAGTTGCCCGTGAGTTCCTTCAAAGCCAAGGCTATCTTAAGTAGGAAACAGTGTTTCCATAAAAATACTTTCGGACCTTTGGGTTGTTATAGTAAAGAACCGAGTTGAGACCCAAGGCTCAACCCGGTACAGTTATTATCGCCACTACGTAGATATCCAAATCAGACCGTAGTTTGAATGTTATTAATTAAAAAAAGTAGTATTGAAGTGAAAAAGGAATCAAGCGGCTGCTTGATTCCTTTTTCGGCTCTTTGTCAAATAGTGTTGATGAAGAATTTTAGGAAGGGATTAAGCAACTAATTGTTGCTTAATTCCTTTTTGTTTTGGGCCAAACATTTTTGTT
>JAGZLX010000097.1 GCA_018364485.1 Granulicatella adiacens | reverse complement strand
TAGTAATGAACCATTTTCAGCTAATAAGTCTGTGATGACTTTATTTGCTTTTGCATAGAACATTCCTTCAAAACCAGGAGCTTCTGTAGTGTAATGCCCTTGGTTATCCACTGGTGATAATACATCTAAGTTGTATTTACGTGAATAGTAGAAGTCGTCTTCCCCGTGTCCAGGAGCTGCGTGAACTAAACCAGTACCGGCATCAAGTGTAACGTAATCTCCGTTCATTACTAAAGATTCACGTTCATAGAATGGATGCCATGCTGTCGCATATTCCAATTCAGTTCCACGGAATTCTTTTAAGACTTCAACAGATTCCCAACCTAGTGTTTCAGCAAGTGAGTTCACTAATTCTTTAGCTACGACGAAGTTTCCTTTATCAGTTTTCACTTCTACATATTCATAGTCAGGATGCACGAAGATTCCTAAGTTTGCTGGAAGTGTCCAAGGAGTAGTTGTCCAGATGACAAATGACGCATCATCAGAGACAACACCTTTTCCGTCTTTCACTTTGAAGGCCACATAAATTGATGGGCTTTCTACGTCTTTATATTCAATTTCAGCTTCGGCAAGTGAAGATTCACTTGATGGAGACCAGTAAATTGGTTTTAATCCTTTGTAAATATAGCCATTTTCAGCCATTTTACCGAATACACGAATTTGTTCTGCTTCAAATTCTGGTTTAAGCGTTAAGTATGGATTATCCCATGTACCGCCTACTCCAAGACGTTTGAATTCAGCACGTTGGTTGTCCACTTGACGTAATGCATATTCCGCACATAATTTACGGAATTCGGCGATTGATAACTTCTTACGGTCAACCCCTTTAGCGTTTGCTAAAGCTTGCTCGATTGGAAGTCCGTGTGTATCCCATCCTGGTACGAATGGTGCACGGAATCCGCTCATTGATTTACTACGAACGATGAAGTCCTTAGAAATCTTGTTTAAGGCATGTCCCATGTGAACCGCACCATTGGCATATGGCGGGCCATCGTGAAGCACGAATGTTGGTTTGCCTTCATTCTTTTTCTGACGTTGTCCATAAACGTCTGCTTCTTCCCATTCTTTTTGGTAATCTACTTCTTTTGTTGGTAAGTTCCCACGCATTGGGAATTCTGTTTTCCCAATTTGCAATGTTTCCTTCATCTTCATTGAATTTCCTCCTTTGTTTGACTGTTTTTTTCATCTTTTGACCGTTGAGCATAAAAAAAGCCCCTGCCAAGTTGCAGGGGCGAAATCATATCCGCGGTACCACCCAAATTTACAAACAAATATTGCTTGCCTTGGTAAATTGTTAACGCCATTTAAGCGACTCTTCTTAATCTAACATGTATTTCAGAAAAGTTTCTAAGAGATGATTCTTGCTATAAACAGGGACTGCCAATCTTCCACCAATAATCGGCTCTCTAAAAGTGTATTTACACAAGTTGTTCTCTTCATCGAATAGATAAATTTTACGCTATTTGAAACGATTTTGCAAGATTTTCCATCTACAAAAAGAGAAAACCGGCTCACATTGTGAACCGGTTTGAGGGCAGACTACTTTTTCAAATGGTTTGGACCGGTTAGGATTGTCCAATACATTCGATATTTTCGTTCATTCCTAGTCTCTTTTACCTTTTTTAGGAATGGCTAGGCCTAATCCACCAAGAGCTGCAAGAATTCCTCCAATGATTCCTGGAGTTACATCTTCTACCCCTGTATTTGGTAATGTTTCTTTTGCTTCACCTGCTGCAGGCGCTGGAGCTGGTTTATTTTCTCCTTGGGCTGCACTTGGAGCTGCTGCTACTTGTGTAGTAGGTGCTGCTGGAGTTGCAGGTGTTGTTGGTGTTGCAGGTGTTGCTGGAGTAGTTGGAGTTACTGGTGTTTCACTAGCAACAACTTTGAATGTAACTGCGTATAAACTGAAGTGTTTAACGTTAAGTGTAACGACTTTGTTTTCTCCGTTAGAAAATTCAACTTTTTCTTTCACTTCTTTTGTATCGCTTGATACGAAGTATGCACCATCTACTTCTTTATCAACTGGGAATGTTACTTTCGCATCCCCTTCAACACGAACTGCTTTACCATCTTTGTCAACGAAAGTAATTTCATAACCTTGATATTCTTTTCCTTCAAGACCTT
The DNA here is from genome assembly GCA_018364485.1 of Granulicatella adiacens. Taxonomy (GTDB): domain Bacteria; phylum Bacillota; class Bacilli; order Lactobacillales; family Aerococcaceae; genus Granulicatella; species Granulicatella adiacens_A. The sequence continues at coordinate 338 of JAGZLX010000097.1, read as the reverse complement.
TAATTGTTTCGTTCACTTTTTCAACTTTAAGCATCTTGATGTTCTTATCAAGAAGTTTAGTTGGTACTTCAACGACTACTGGAGTATCTCCGTTTTCGTCTTCAAATCTCGCAATACCTTTTTCCTTATCAATCGTTACCTTCACACCATCTGTTTCGTATAGAGGTAATTCTACAGCTGGTTGGTCTGGTGTTGGTTTTTCTGGATCTGGAGTTGGTTTTTCTGGATCTGGAGTTGGCTTCTCTGGATCTGGAGTTGGTTTCTCTGGATCTGGAGTTGGCTTCTCTGGATCTGGAGTTGGCTTCTCTGGATCTGGAGTTGGTTTCTCTGGATCTGGA
>JAGZLX010000014.1 GCA_018364485.1 Granulicatella adiacens | reverse complement strand
AACTCCAGAATTCCAACCTAAGAAATTTGTTTTAAATGAAGAAAAAGTGGATATTACAGGTGAAAAATTAGTAGACGACGACAGTGAATTAACAGATTCAGTGGCGGATACGAATGCAAATCCATATGCGGATAAGTATGGCAATAACGAACCAGAAAATATCAATACAATGTTTGTTCGTAAAGGGGATAAAATTGTATACCAAGTATGGTTAGATACGAAGCAATTTACTGAAGCGCAAAATATCCAATCAGTAGGTATTACAGATGATTACGATGAAGCAAAATTAGATATTGACGTTGCAAACATCAAAGCTTACGACAGTGTGACTGGTGAAGATGTAACTGATAAATTTGATATTGCTATTGCCAATGGTGTGATTACAGCTACTTCTAAGACAGATTTAACAAAATCATTAGGAGATGCAGAAAATACACAAGTTATCGATACAACGAAACTAGCATTTGGTCGTTACTATAAATTTGATATTGTTGCTACTGTGAAACAAGATGTACCTGCGGGCTCAGATATCGAAAATACGGCAATGCAAGTAGTTCATCAATATGATCCAACAAGTAAAACCGTTGTAACACCTAATAAACCAACTGAAAAACGTGTCGTAAATGTTCCAATTACAGTTGATTTCAACTTCACGAAGAAACTAGAAGGCCGTGAATTAAAAGCGGGAGAATTTAGTTTCCAATTGAAAGATGATAAAGGTAATGTAATTGAAACAGTGAAGAATGACGCTGAAGGTAAGGTTAAATTTAGATCTATTGAATTCTATAAAGGTGACGAAGGCATTCATAAATTTACTGTAGAAGAAGTGGCTGGAAAAGATGGATCCGTTACTTACGATACAATGAAAGCTGAAATTACGGTAAATGTTGCATATGATGGAACTGCTAAAGTTCTAACAACAACGGTAACAGATGCACCAGATAAAGAGTTCAACAACACAGTAACTCCTCCAGAAACTCCAGAATTCCAACCTAAGAAATTTGTTGTGAAAGATGAGAAATTCGACACTACTGGCGACAAGTTAGTGGATGACGATGCTGAGTTGACAAATGCTGTAACAGATACAAAAGCAGATCCTTACGCTGATAAGACTGACAACAACGAAGCTCAAAATATCAACACATCAACACTTAAGAAGGGTGACAAAGTTGTTTACCAAGTTTGGTTAGATACAACTAAATTTGATGCAAACAACAAAGATTACATCCAATCAGTAGGAATCACAGATAACTACGATGAAGAAAACTTAACAGTTGATGCTAATAATATTAAAGCTTACGACAGCCTAACTGGTGAAGATGTAACAGCTAAATTCGACATCAAAGTTGAAAATGGCGTAATTACAGCAACATCTAAAGCTGATTTAACGAAATCTTTAGGCGATGCTGAAAATACTCAAGTATTAGATACTACTAAATTTGCGTTCGGTCGCTACTATAAATTTGATATTGTTGCGACAATTAAAGAAACTGCTAAAGATGGCGTAGATATCGAAAATACTGCGAGCCAAACAGTTCACCAATACGATCCAACTAAGAAGTCAGTTGAGAAACCAGAAAAACCAACTGAAACTCGTGTTGTTAACATCCCAACGAAAGTGGAATTCGAATTCACTAAGAAACTTGAAGGTCGTCCACTGAAAGATGGCGAATTCAGCTTTGTATTGAAAGACAAAGATGGAAATGTCATCGAAACAGTAACAAACGACGCTGATGGTAAGATTAAATTCTCTGCCTTAACATTCAAGAGAGGCGAAGAAGGAGTTTATACTTACACTGTTGAAGAAGTGAAAGGAACAGAAGAAGGCGTAACTTACGATACAATGGTTGCGACTGTCACTGTAACTGTAGCGAAAGACGGTAAAGTATTAACGGCTGTGACTGGATTACCAGAAGATACAGAGTTCAACAACACTGTAACTCCTCCAAACACACCAAATACACCTCCTCAAACACCTCCAACTCCAGGTAAACCTGAATTACCTAAGACAGGTGTGGAAGATTTATCAGCTGTCTTCAGTGCAGCAGGCATGTCACTCCTTGCAGGTTTAGGATTACTTGCGACTAGCAAGAAAAAAGAGGACGAAGAAGAATAATCTCACCTAGGTGATTCATTCTAAAGTTTGACGAAAAGCCCCGAGAGCAATCTCGGGGCTTTTTGAAAATTATACTTGTTGCAGTAATTTGTTTGTGTTACAATACTGATAGATTAAGTATGCTTCTCACGTGGACGCACACACTTAAATGTAGATTAAGCCTAGTCCTCAAGTGGGGCTAGGCATTTTTTTGTTATTGGGAGGGACATAAGGTGAGGGAGAAACCGTTCGTAAAACATAATAAAATGCTTAAGTTACTTCGGGAGAGAAATGTAATTGTTAGTAATGGATCAAACGCCAAGAGAATATTGGAACGGGAAAATTACTATTGCATCATTAATGGGTATAAAACTTTATTTTTGGAAAATAACAGTAGTGTGGAGAATGAACCAGAGAAATTTAGGGAAGGCGTTACATTCGAAGAAATTAATGATTTGTTTGAATTCGATAGAGAATTAAAGCAGCTCATGTTATTTGAAATTATAAAATTTGAAAGCTTTGCTAAAACAGTAATCTCTCATGAGTTTCATCGGATATTTCCTGAGAAAAATTCTTTTCTAGCTTTTGAAAATTATACGGTTGAAGAGAGTCGGACACGAGATATTTTGAATGTGATATCAACGCTATCAAACCAGATTTCTAAACAAAGAAATAATGCAGTGACTTATTATATCGAAAATTATCAGCATTGTCCGCTTTGGGTCCTTGTTAACTTTTTGACCTTTGGAAACATTTCGAAGTTATATAATGTATGTGCACATACTGTTAGATTGAATGTTTCAAAAGAGTTTTCGAAACATTATAAACATGAATATAAAAAGCAAATACAGATATCTCCTGAAATGTTAGATTCTTGTTTAGGTTGTATGGTAATGTACAGAAATGTTTGTGCGCATGATGAGAGACTTTATAATTACAAAGCTGTCATTAAAAACAAACGAGCACTAGAAAAGGTACTGGAATTTAATAAATTAGATGAATCAAATCTATTTTCGATTGTAGTTTTACTAAAGCTGTATTTGAAGAAAGCCGACTATAAGAAGTTGATCAAGAACTATAAAAGAATATTTGATAAGTACGAATCTAGATTCCATTCCATTAGTATTCAGCAAATCAAGGAAATAACAGGGTACGATGATAACTGGATAAATGAACATATGTAAAAAACAGGAGGGAAACCTCCTGTTTTTTTCTTGTTTATACAGCCGCCTAGGGGAGTCGAACCCCTGTTATGAGAACCGGAATCTCATGTGATATCCACTACACTAAGGCGACGTTCTTTTCTAAGTGTATCTAATTTTAGAAAACTGTGCAAGTTTTGGAAAAAATCAGAGTATAAAGGAAAAATGGTTTAATTCGTTTATTTTTAAAAGAGAGCAAAAAAGTATAAGAAGAGAGCAACATTACCATATATGGTAATTACCAAATATGGTAATGTTTAAGTGGGAGGGGAAATTATGGAAGAATTTAAGATTAGTTCAGAGTATTTTGAATTGGTAAAGATGAAGCCGTATAGGGAGAAGGTAAAAATCCTTGCTGTATTAAAGTTGCTAAATAAAGAGGGATTTTCTCCGGCAATTCTTGAAATGTGGGGGAACAAATCAAAGACTCAATTGTCAATTCCAATTGTGAGCACTAAAGAGGAGGCATTAAAAAATGGATCAGAATCTGAAGAAATTTATTACAAACTTGGAATCCCAATACGAGAATATAGAAAAGGATATCGATATAGAGCTCGTGTTAAGGGAGGTGGGGTTAAGGTTTACAGAGTTGAGACTGATTTCCGGACTCTCACGTACCGAGTTTTCAGAAAAGGTTGGGATACAGCCGGGACATCTTTCAAGGTTGGTTACAGGTAATCATAATCCTTCAATTCTATATTTGGAAAAGATAGCTCAAAAAGTTGGAGCTCATGTAGAAATTTCTTTTGTGATGGATGACGGAGAAACTTGCCGTGAAAAGGCTAGTAAGCTAACAGGGACAAAATGGGTCCCTATAATTCGTAAATCTTAACCAAAATGTAATCTGAGCACGGTTGCATTTCTGCTATTTTGTGTTAAAATATAAATGTGTTCAGAAATATGGATTCAAAGATACTGGGAATAAGCGGGACGAAATTAGACCCTGCTCAGAACGATTGGAGGAAGGTTTCGATGAATTATCTTAATCTATCTCATTTATTAGTTCCAGAAAGCAGAGTCGCTCTTCAAACGCGATTCCGTATTTTACAAGCCATCGCAACGTATCAACCGATTGGACGAAGAGCCCTTGCAAAAGTGGTTCAAATGTCCGAACGCACACTACGTAATGAATGTGAGGACATGAAAGCTTTAGACCTTATTGAAGTACAAGGGTCAGGAATGCGACTCACGGAAGTTGGCGAATTTATATTAGAACGGTCGGATGATTTGAAAAACAACTTTATCCAGATGAGTCTGGTAGAACATAAGGTGGCTAAAACATTAGGCGTTCAATATGTAAAAGTAGTTGAGAATCCGGCGAAAACATCTGAGTTGGTACAAGAGATTATGGATGTCCTTTTACCGCTTGGAACTTCCATTATCGCCATCACTGGGGGCCAAACGATGGTCCGTGTCAGCGAAGGGTTCACAAAAGATATTTCAGAGAACCGAGACCTAACGATTGTTCCTGCAAGAGGAGGAATGTTTGGGTCGATGTTGATTCAAGCCAATAATGTCAGTGAGAAAATGGCGACTGGAATTGGCGCTCATCATGAAGCGTTATTCGTTCCAGAACATGTCCAACAGGCGACATATGCACCGCTAATGCAAGAACCTTCAGTCGCAAAGACGATAGGTCTCATGAAAAAGGCGGAGTGTTTGTTATATAGCGTTGGAAGTGCTATTATAATGGGAGAGAGACGTGGTCTAACGCAAGAACAAAAGGCTATGTTAAAAGAGAAGAAAGCAATTGGCGAAGCGTTCGGTTGTTTCTTCGATGCAGAAGGAAATGTGGTATTAAAAATTCCACGAGTAGGGCTGCATCTTAGTGATTTATCTACGATTCCACATTCGATTGCCGTTGTGGAAGGCGCAGAGAAGGCACCTGCTTTAAAAGCATATGCCAAATTAGCTCCAGTGGATCGCACTTGGTTTGTGATTGACAAGGAGACATCAGAGTTGGTTTTGAACGGGGAAACCCGCAAAAAATAAAAATAAAAAATTCCTAGGAGGAAAAACTATATGACAGTTAAAGTTGGTATTAACGGTTTCGGACGTATCGGTCGTTTAGCATTCCGTCGTATTCAAGATGTGGAAGGATTAGAAGTTGTTGCAATCAATGACTTAACAGACGCTAAGCAATTAGCTCACTTGTTAAAATATGATTCAACTCAAGGACGTTTCAACGGTGAAGTTGAAGTGTTAGACGGAGCTTTCCGCGTAAACGGTAAAGAAGTTAAAGTACTTGCTAACCGTAATCCTGAAGAATTACCTTGGGGTGAACTAGGCGTTGATATCGTATTAGAATGTACTGGTTTCTTCACTTCTAAAGAAAAAGCTGAATTACACTTAAAAGCTGGCGCTAAACGCGTTGTTATTTCTGCACCTGGTGGAAATGACGTTCCTACAGTTGTATTCAACACAAACCACAACATTTTAACAGGTAAAGAAACTGTTATCTCTGGTGCTTCATGTACTACAAACTGCTTAGCTCCAATGGCTAAAGCATTAAACGATAAATTCGGTATTGTTGAAGGATTAATGACAACAATCCACGGTTACACTGGTGACCAAAACACATTAGACGCACCTCACGCTAAAGGTGACTTACGTCGTGCTCGTGCTGCAGCAGTTAACATCGTTCCTAACACAACTGGTGCTGCTAAAGCTATCGGATTAGTAATCCCAGAATTAAACGGAAAATTAGACGGAGCTGCACAACGTGTTCCTGTTCCAACAGGTTCATTAACTGAATTAGTAACAGTTTTAGAAAAACCAGTTACTGCTGAAGAAATCAACGCAGCTATGAAAGAATTAGCTAACGAATCTTACGGATACACTGAAGATCCACTAGTATCTTCTGATATCGTAGGTATCACTTATGGTTCATTATTCGATGCAACTCAAACTAAAGTAATGACTGTAGGCGACAAACAATTAGTTAAAACTGTTGCTTGGTACGATAACGAAATGTCATACACTGCACAATTAGTTCGTACTTTACAATACTTCGCAAAACTATAATTTAAACTATAGATTTAGCTAATCGTATCTATTTTCTCAGGGCGATGGAAGCATTCGCTTCCTCGCCCTGTTTTCATAATGTGAGTAATGCACTCGCTCCAAATAAAAATGTAGGAGGCTATTTTATGGCTAAAAAAATCGTTACAGACTTACAAGTTGAAGGAAAGAAAGTTTTAGTTCGTGTGGACTTTAACGTTCCTTTGAAAGATGGCGTGATTACAGACGATAACCGTATCGTTCAAGCATTGCCAACAATCAAATACTTAATCGATCACAACGCTAAAGTGATTTTATTCTCTCACTTAGGTAAAGTGAAATCTGAAGAAGACAAAGCTAAATTGAGCTTACGTCCAGTTGCAGAACGCTTATCTGAGTTATTAGGAAAACCAGTGACTTTCGTTCCAGAAACTCGTGGAGAAAAGTTAGAAGCTGCTATTAATGCTCTTAAAGATGGAGATGTTTTATTATTCGAAAATACTCGTTTCGAAGATTTAGATGGTAAGAAAGAATCTAAAAACGACCCTGAATTAGGTAAATATTGGGCTTCTTTAGGCGACCTATTCGTTAACGATGCATTCGGTACAGCTCACCGTGCGCATGCTTCAAACGTTGGTATTGCAAGCAACTTAGAATCAGCTGCTGGATTCTTGATGGAAAAAGAAATCAAGTTCATCGGTGGCGCAGTAGATAACCCAGAACGTCCATTCGTGGCAATCTTAGGTGGAGCGAAAGTTTCAGACAAGATTGGCGTTATCAACAGCTTATTAGACAAAGCTGATAAAGTTCTTATCGGTGGAGGAATGGCTTACACATTCTTCAAAGCAATGGGACGTGAAGTTGGTCTTTCATTATTAGAATTAGACCGAGTTGAATTAGCAAAAGAAATTATGGAAAAAGCTGGCGACAAATTAGTATTACCAATCGATAACGTTGTTGCTAAAGAATTCTCTAACGATGCAGTAGCTACAATCGTTGATTCAGATGCTATCCCAGCAGACCAAGAAGGTTTAGATATCGGACCTAAGACAGTTGAATTATTTGCAAGCTACTTAAAAGATGCAAAAACTGTTGTATGGAATGGACCAATGGGTGTATTCGAATTACCAAACTTTGCTAAAGGAACTATCGGTGTATGTGAAGCCATCGCTAACCTAAAAGGCGCAACTACAATCATCGGTGGTGGGGACTCAGCTGCTGCTGCAATCTCACTAGGATACGCTGACAAATTCACTCACATTTCAACAGGTGGTGGAGCTTCTCTAGAATATCTAGAAGGTAAAGAACTACCAGGTGTTGCTGCTATCAGTGATAAATAATTTTAAACATTTAAAAGGAGATGTTGTGTATATGCGTAAACCAATTATTGCCGGAAACTGGAAAATGAACAAAAACCCAAAAGAAACTCAAGCTTTTGTGGAAGCTGTTGTTGGTAAATTACCTTCAGGCGAACGCGTAGAAAGTGCTATTGCTGCTCCTGCAGTTGACTTAGTAACTTTATTAGAATATGCGAAAGGATCAGAATTAAAAGTAGCTGCTGAAAACTGCTATTTCGAAGATGCTGGTGCTTTCACTGGTGAAACTTCACCTAAAGTATTAGCTGAAATGGGCGTGCACTACGTAGTTATCGGCCACTCAGAACGTCGTGAATATTTCCACGAAACTGATGAAGATATCAACAAAAAAGCACATGCTATTTTCAGAAACGGCTTAACACCAATCATTTGTTGTGGTGAAACTTTAGAAACTTACGAAGCAGGAAAAGCTTCTGAATTCGTAGGCGGACAAGTTTCTGCAGCATTGAAAGGTTTATCAAACAAGCAAGTATCATCATTAGTGATTGCTTATGAACCAATCTGGGCTATCGGAACTGGTAAATCAGCATCTCAAGATGACGCTCAAAAAATGTGTAAAGTTGTTCGTGACGTTGTAGCAGCTGACTTCGGTCAAGAAGTTGCTGACAAAGTTCGCGTTCAATACGGTGGATCTGTAAAACCAGAAAACATTGCTGAATACATGGCTTGTCCAGACGTTGACGGAGCTCTTGTAGGTGGAGCAAGCTTACAACCAGATTCATTCTTAGCATTATTGGAGGCAGTAAAATAATGGCAAAATCACCAGTTGCAATCATTATCTTAGACGGTTTCGGATGGAGACCAGAAGTTGAAGGTAATGCCGTTGCACAAGCAAAAAAACCAAATTTTGATCGTTATTATAACGAATTTCCTCATACAACATTAAAAGCTTCTGGATTAGATGTAGGTCTACCAGATGGCCAAATGGGGAACTCAGAAGTAGGTCATACAAACATCGGTGCTGGACGTATCGTTTACCAAAGCTTAACTCGTATTGACAAAGCAATCGAAGAAGGCGAATTCGAATCAAACCCAGCATTAAACGGTGCATTTAACCACGTAAAAGAAAATGGCTCAGCATTACACTTATTCGGATTATTATCTGATGGTGGGGTACACAGCCATATCAACCATTTATTAGCATTAGTTGAAACAGCTAAAGCAAAAGGAATCGACAATGTGTACATTCATGCATTCATGGATGGACGTGACGTAGACCCTAAAGCTGGTCCTTCTTACATCAAAACTTTAGAAGACAAATTAGCTGAAGTAGGCGTTGGTGAAATCGCAACAGTTTCAGGTCGTTACTATGCAATGGACCGTGACAAACGTTGGGAACGTGTGAAATTAGCTTATGATGCAATCGCTCATAGCGAAGGACCACAATTCGAAAGCGCACAAGCTGTGATTGCAGATAGCTATGCTAAAGACGTTACAGACGAATTCGTTATTCCATCAGTCATCGTTAAAGATGGCAAACCAGTGGCAAAAGTAGAAGACAACGATGCAATCATCTTCTTCAACTTCCGTCCTGACCGTGCAATCCAATTATCAAATGCGTTCACTGATAAAGAGTGGACAAACTTTGACCGTGGTGCACGTGCTACAAACGTTAAATTTGTGACAATGACTTTATATAACCCAAGCGTGGATGCAGAAGTTGCATTCCCACCAATCCCAATGACAAACGTTCTTGGTGAAGTGTTATCTAAAGCAGGCCTTGCACAATTACGTATTGCTGAAACTGAAAAATATCCACACGTAACATTCTTCATGAATGGTGGACGTAACGAAGAATTCCCTGGCGAAAACCGTATTTTGATTCCTTCTCCAAAGGTTGCAACTTACGACTTGAAACCAGAAATGAGTGCTTATGAAGTAGGAGATGCATTATACAACTCAATCATTAATGATGAAAATGATGCCATCATCTTAAACTTCGCGAACCCAGACATGGTTGGACACTCAGGAATGTTAGAACCAACAATCAAAGCGATTGAAGCAGTGGATGAAAACTTAGGTAAAGTTGTTGACGCCATCCTTGAAAAAGGCGGTAGCGCAATTATCTTTGCTGACCACGGTAACTCAGAAACAATGATTACACCAGAAGGAACACCACATACTGCACATACAACAGTGCCAGTACCAGTGATTGTTACGAAGAAAGGTGTAACATTACGCGAGGGTGGACGTTTAGCAGACGTTGCTCCAACTATGCTTGATTTACTAAATGTGGAAAAACCAGAAGAAATGACTGGTGAATCATTAATCGAAAAATAAAGAATCCCTTTCCAAAGGTTGAAACTCTGATGATTTTCGATTAAAATAATAACGTACAAAATAAATATTAAAGGAGTTAATAAATCATGCCATTTATTACAGATGTATTAGCAAGAGAAGTACTAGACTCACGTGGGAACCCAACTATCGAAGTTGAAGTTTACACAGAAAGCGGAGCGTTCGGACGCGGTATGGTTCCTTCAGGAGCTTCAACTGGTGAATACGAAGCAGTTGAATTACGTGACGGCGACAAATCTCGTTACTCAGGAAAAGGAGTTCAAAAAGCAGTTGACAATGTAAACAACATTATCGCTGAAGCTATCTTAGGTTACGATGTTCGTGAACAAATGGCGATCGACAAATTAATGATCGAATTAGATGGTACTCCAAATAAAGGTAAATTAGGAGCTAACGCAATCTTAGGCGTATCTATCGCTGTAGCACGCGCAGCTGCTGACTACTTAGATCAACCTTTATACCAATACTTAGGTGGATTCAACACTAAAGTATTACCAACACCAATGATGAACATCGTTAACGGTGGATCTCACTCAGATGCTCCAATCGCATTCCAAGAGTTCATGATCTTACCTGTTGGTGCTCCTTCATTCAAAGAAGCTTTACGTTGGGGTGCTGAAGTATTCCACGCATTGAAAGGTATCTTACACGACCGCGGTTTAGTAACTGCAGTAGGTGACGAAGGTGGTTTCGCTCCAACATTCGAAGGAACTGAAGATGCTGTAGAAACAATCTTAGCAGCAATCAGAAAAGTAGGTCTAGAACCTGGTAAAGATGTTTACTTAGGATTTGACTGTGCTTCATCTGAATTCTTCAAAGATGGCGTATACGACTACACAATTTTCGAAGGTGAAAAAGGTGCTAAACGTACTCCAGCTGAACAAGTTGAATACTTAGCAGAATTAGTTGAAAAATACCCAATCATCACAATCGAAGACGGCTGTGACGAAAACGACTGGGATGGATGGAAATTATTAACTGAACGCTTAGGCGGTAAAGTTCAATTAGTTGGTGACGACTTATTCGTAACTAACACAGAAATCTTATCTCGTGGTATCGAACAAGGTATTGCAAACTCAATCTTAATCAAAGTTAACCAAATCGGTACTTTAACTGAAACATTCAACGCAATTGAAATGGCTCAAAAAGCTGGTTACACTGCAGTTGTTTCACACCGTTCTGGTGAAACTGAAGATGCTACAATTGCTGACATCGCAGTTGCAACAAATGCTGGACAAATCAAGACTGGTTCATTAAGCCGTACAGACCGTATTGCTAAATACAACCAATTATTACGTATTGAAGATCAATTAGGTGACTTAGCTGTTTACCAAGGTCTATCAGCGTTCTACAACTTGAAAAACAAATAATTCCTAGGAATTAGGGAGGGGAAGCAGATTTGCTTCCCCTCCTTTTTTGTGCAAAAATTGATGATTTTCAACCGAAGGTTGAAGGATACGATACCTGTTTAATATCCGTTTTTACATAATGGACATGGTTGTGAGGCATCGCCTCGAGCCTAAGGTCTCTCGGCTTCGAAGCTTCAAAGAGGAAGTAGCGAATACATTCGCAACTCCCTCTAATTCACATTCGATGCACTTCTCACTACCATTTCCATTATAAACGGATATTTTGGTATCGTATCCTTGGTGAATAAGCACCCAATTTTTGCCGATTAAGAGAGGAGAGTTTAAGAAGAGGGGTTGAAAAATGATAACCGTGGATAGCCGTTATAGTGGAATGAGTGATGGGGGATAGCATTGAATGTGAATTACGCGGAGTAGAAACACTTTTCGTACTCCGCGTTTGAAGCTTCAAAGACCAAGAGACCTAGGCTCTTGGCGGTGCCCCATCACAAACTCCACTATATTCAAACGGCTATCAATCAGGGTATCATTTTTCAAACCGTGCTAAAAAAACAGTTATCATTTTTCAAACTGTGCGAAAGACAGCAAAATAGTTATAGTATAGAACAAGAAAGGGAAAGCCAGGATGCATTTTTCGGTGTAAACTAATTATGAAAGCGAAATCATAATGAACGGAGGGATTTTGATGAAAGTCGCGGTTGGTATTGATATTGGGGGGACAAAGGTAGCGGTTGCGTTGATTAACGAGAATGGGGAGATCGTTAGTCGTTCACAAAGCCCAAGCCAAACAGCGAGTGCCGAAAGTTTGTATCAGGGTGTGGTCCAACTGGTGGATAAAGTGCTCAATGATAATGATTTACGCATTCAAGATACGTATGGGATTGGTGTTGGATTACCAGGGAAGGTAGATGTGGAAAACGGGGTAGCGATTTTCCAAAATAATATACCTTGGGCTAATTTTCCAATTGTAGAAAGATTGAAGAAAACGTACGGAGACATACCGGTGAAAATCGATAATGACGTTAAAGTAGCGGCTTATGCGGAATATCGAATGCTCAATCTAAAACCTACAGACATGTTTGGATACGTAACGGTATCAACAGGAATCGCAGCCACCAACATCGTCAACAATACAATCTTACGCGGGGAAGGTTTCTCAGGCGAAATTGGGTTTGTCAAAGTGCCTTACTTTGAATGTCTCGAAGCGTTAGAAGTGGCTTGTTCGGGTGTCGGGATCGAGCGTACAGGACGCGAAATATACGAAGACGAGACATTAACAACGAAAGACGTCTTTGATAAATGGCGCAATGGTGAGGAAGCGGCTTGCCGTATCATCGAAGAAACAGCTATGGGATTAGCAAGTGTTCTTCATGGAATGGTCTGCTTACTAGATCCAAAAACTATTGTGTTCGGAGGTAGTGTTTCAAACTACAACCCAGACTTTATAGAACTCGTGAAAGAAGAGTTAGCAGAACTCCTTCATCACGAACAAAAACATATTCTAGAGCATATCCAAGCATCAACCATTAAGGGGGATAATGGAATCATCGGTGCCGGCCTGCTCGTTATAGAATAGCAAACGATAGAAAAAGAGTCCCTCGGACTTTATAATGACATTAATGGCGGTTGCGACCGATGTGAATTACAGATTCTTGAAGAGAATTCTTCTAGAATCTGTTTGAAGCTCGGTAGGGTTGAGACCGTGGCTCAACCCGGTGTAGCCTTTTAAGTCATTATAATAACGTCCGAGAGGACTCTTTTCTTTTTATTTTAGAAAGTCAGCAGATAACTTTTCTTGGTTTATCTCATTAAGCCAACCGCTTTTTCCATCTTGCGTAGCGTCTTACTTGCCACTGCATTTGCTTTCTTAGCACCCTCATCAAGAATCTCATCTAGCTTATCAGATTTAAGTAACTCATAGTAGCGTTCTTGGATTGGTTCCATCACAGCGATAATCGCATCGGCTAATTCTTCTTTGAATTGGCCGTAACCAACACCTTTGAAGCGTTCCACTAATGAATCAATACTTTCACCAGAGAAAGCAGAGAAGATTGTTAATAGGTTAGATACACCAGGTTTTTCAGCTGGGTCGAATTCAATCACGCCGCTTGAATCTGTTACCGCGCTCTTGATTTTCTTGCGAATCACAGAAGGTTCATCGAGCATGCTGATGTATTCTTTTACGTTGGCATCTGATTTACTCATTTTCTTCGTTGGTGTTTGTAAGCTCATGACACGTGCACCAGCTTTTGGAATAAATGGTTCTGGCATTACAAGTAATTGGTTGCCATTTCCGTAGCGGCTGTTGAAACGTTCAACGAAGTCACGTGTTAATTCCATATGTTGTTTTTGGTCTTCTCCAACAGGTACCACTTCGGCGTTATATAAAACGATATCGGCTACCATTAGAGGAGGGTATGTTAATAAACCTGCTGATACAGATTGTTGTTTTTGAGATTTATCCTTGTATTGAGTCATACGTTCTAATTCACCAACGCCGACATTACATTGAACGATCCATGCAGCTTGCGCGTGCGCAGGAACTTCAGATTGTACGAAGATGGTTGATTTTTCAGGATCAAGACCAATCGCAAGGTAAAGTGCTGCAAGTGAACGTGTTTGTTCTTTTAATTTCTTTGGATCTTGTGGAACGGTAATCGCGTGTTGGTTTACGATACAGTAAGTACAATCGTACTCATCTTGCAAAGCAACGAAGTTTTTCATCGCTCCAATATAGTTCCCGATAGTTGGGATGGCTGAAGGCTGTACGCCTGAGAAAATTCTTTTTTTAGACATATAAGTGCTCCTTAAACTTGTTAGTTTTATTATACCTTATTTCTAAAGGATTTTCATGAAAAAATAGTTACAACTGTTTTCAACGTTTGTGAATTCAGAGATTTTCTGTTGAAGACACAATCAAGAAATGAAAGCGAGTGAAAATATTATGAAACATTAAATTTTTCATCAAAAGTGAAAAAAGTTTGTGAAAATCTAAAAAATATCCAAAAATCATATAGATTTTTTTGTATATATCATATATAATAATACACGTAGATAAGACCGAAGACTTTAGAAGAGGAGGACATCGACGTATGGTTACTTTATATACATCACCTAGCTGCACATCTTGCCGCAAAGCTCGTGCATGGTTAGAAGAACATAACATCGCGTACACAGAAAGAAACATTTTCTCAGAACCATTAACAATTGACGAAATTAAAAACATCCTGCGAATGACTGAAGACGGAACGGAAGAGATTATTTCAACTCGTTCAAAAGCATTCCAAGAATTAAAAATTGACTTGGATGAAGTTCCATTAAATCAATTATTCTCATTAATTCAAAACAACCCAGGATTACTACGCCGCCCAATTATGTTGGACGAAAAGAGATTCCAAGTAGGTTACAACGAAGACGAAATTCGTCGCTTCTTACCACGTGAAGTTCGTGCTTATGAATTAGACATGGCACAACGTTTAGTTAACTTTTAAAGACCTGAAGCCCCAGTGATTGAGGGCTTTTTTTGTGCACAAAATTTACCGTTTTTTGGAAAAGTTTGGAAATAAATATTCACAAGCGAATTACTTGCAAAAAAACAAGCACCTCAACTTTGAGATGCTTGTTTTTCTTATAGTTCTTTATAGTAATAAACTGCCAGTTGCGTACGATCACGCAATTCTAACTTTTCAAGCAGAGCCGATAAGTAGTTTCTTACCGTTCCTTCGCTGAGATACATCTTCTCGGCGATTTCTTTATTATTAAATCCTTCTGCGACTAAATAGAGCAGTTCATTTTCGCGCTCGTTTAAATGCGCGCTTGATTTCTTCTCGAAGGTTTTCTTCACTGGCATTTCAATCGTGGAGTCATAGACGATTTGGCCATTCATGACTGCGTCTATGGCTGGAAGAATTCCTTTAATATGTTGCTTCAATAAATATCCTCTGCAGCCAAGGGAGAGTGCTTTTGTAATATACTCATCGTCTTGGAAGGTTGTTAGGAACAAAATTTTCGCGTCAGGAAAGTCTTTTAAAATTGTTTCTGCTGCTTCGATTCCGGTAGTAGGCTCCATACGAATATCCATCAAGACTAAGTCTGGTTGATGAGTGTTATACAGTTCCACAGCGTCTTTTCCGTCCTGACCTGTCCCGACCACTTCGATATGGTCTTGAACAGAAAGAATTGTTTCGAGCGCTTGAAGCACTAGAAAGTCGTCGTCGACTAGAATCGTTTTAATCATGGTTGACCTCCTGTTTTGGGATACGGATAAAGATGTCATATCCGTTTGTTGTTTGTAGTGTCATAACCCCTTTATGTTTCTCCACCAGTTCTTTCATCATAGTTAAGCCCATGCCCGGGGTGTCATTTCTCGTCTCATTCCCATTATCTTTATATTGAATCGTGTAGTAGTTGTTTTGTTCTAATAAAAATAACTGTACTTGATTTCCGTTTGAATACTTCATAAAATTCGTAGCCATCTCTTTACAGATAGTAAGAATGTCGTATTTCAATCCGATTGGAATTTCATCCGAGATTGTATTTTGATAATTGACTTGTGCCTTCGCTTCAAGCGGGTGAAGAATTTCGTCCATCTTTTGAGAAAGGAGGAAGGAGTCATCGTAAAGCTGATGAATCGTCGTTCGAATCTCGTCCATCCCGTTTTGAAGGATGCCAGAAACTTGTTCTAACTTCTTCTCGACAACGGGTTCATTGGTGATAATTTGTAAAGCCTCCAGTTGCATAATTGAAGCGCTGAGCGTATGTCCGATTTGGTCGTGCAAGGCGTGAGAGATACGATTTCGTTCCTTAAGCGTTGCAACCTCCATTTGCTTCAACGTTTCTTCTTGGCTAAATTGTTGTCGTTGAAGGAGGAGAAGTCGTTCATGTTCTAAATCGTCTTGAATATGGTGGCTCTTTGTACGGAATTCTTTATCATAGCGACTACGTAAAATGAGATACGTTCCAATGACCGACAATATTAATGTGAATAAATCTGGTCGCAGTAAAAGGATGACGCCAGCAAAAGCTCCAGGGAGTCCGAATAGTTGTGCAGCGTGCATGATGAAAATGGAAAGATACAATCCCGTTTCAGGATAGAAGATGCATAAAGCACCAGATATCACTAGGGAAATGCGTTGAATCCAACTATTTTCAAAAACTTCTATGGATAGAGACAAAATGAAAATACATAGTCCTAGAAATATCGTAAAGACTTCTGTATGTTGTCCCATTAAATACATACTAATCAAACTAAAGAACATCAACTTCTCTAAAAACGTGCGCACGATTCTCACCTCCAAAACGTCTTTTCTTCAGTGTAGCCCAAATAAGGAGAAATATCTAGCTATTTATGACAAATGTCATATGCAACTAACGACATTTGACACTAGTTTGTGACAAGCGTGGTCGATATACTAAGAGTGTAAATTCAATCAATGAGGTGAGGACATGGAAAACAGTATTCAAGTAAAAAATTTAGTTAAACGATACAAAGACTTAATGGCATTAAATCATTTTGATATTGAAATTCGTAAAGGAGAGCTTCTAGCGCTTCTTGGGCCAAACGGATGTGGGAAGACAACAGCGATTAACTGTATGTTAGGATTTTTAACCTTTGATAGCGGTGAGGTAACGGTTCTTGGAGAAAGCAAGTTCCCATTATCAAGTAAAGTACGACGTGAAATCGGGATTGTTCCTCAAGAATTAGCGTATTTAGATAATTTATCAGTAGAAGAAAACATTGATTTCTTCTGTGGGCTCTATATTTCAGATCCAAAGCAACGTAAACAATATGTACAAGAAGCTATCGAGTTTGTAGAACTACAAGAATTTCGCAAATTTGTTCCGAAGAAATTAAGTGGTGGATTGAAACGCCGCTTGAACATCGCTTGCGGAATCGTGCATAAGCCAAGCTTAATTTTCTTCGATGAACCAACTGTTGCGGTAGATACACAAAGTCGTTCATTTATTTTAGAAGGAATTCGCAAACTCAACGAACAAGGAAGCACGATTATTTATACAACACACTACTTAGACGAAGTGGACGGGTTAAGTGACCGTATCGTGATTATGGATAAAGGAAAGAGCATTGTTTCAGGCACTTCACAAGAGTTGAAGAAATCGATCGCGACTTCTGAAATTATCCAAGTGGAACTTTCAACCGTTCCAACAGAAGAACAAGTGGCTCGCTTAAAACAAATTCCACACGTTCTTGTATTAGAGCATCATAAAGATCATTTGAAATTTAACTTCGAACAAGGAACAAATCACTTACTTCACGTGGCAAACACCCTTGAAGAATTGAACTTAAGCTATGTTCGTTTATACAGTGAACAGCCAAGCTTAGATGATGTGTTCCTTGCGTACACAGGGAAAGGACTTCGAGATTCATGAAGACATTCTTAAAGCTATTTACGTATTTATCAAAAGACGCCTTAAAAGACTTTTCATTCTCGTTTTGGGTGTTACTATATCCAATTATCTTGATTTCATTGTATTTCGTATCCTTTTCAGGAATCATGGAACAAGACATGGGAACGGTTCGCGTAGCTATGACAGCCGACAATCCGTATCACTATGTATTTGAACAAGCCGGAGATTACTTCGAAATTATCGATGTGGATTCAGAGGAAGCAGGGAAAAATCTCGTTACAGAGGATAAAGCAGACGGATTCGTAGAAAAAAACTTAGATGTGGTTGTAGGTAAATCGATGGGAATTCCGCAAAGCGTCTTAAAAAATGTAGCAACACAAATCAAACAAGTCCAAAGCCTTGGACAAGGTGCAACGTTAATTGACTTTAACAAGAGCTGGGTGACTCAGGAGACAACCGATGTCAGTCAGGGGACGATGTTATTTTACACAGCGATTGCCAGCTTTACGATGTACTCGTTGTTTAGCGGTGTCGTTTGTGCAGCGTACTTAAATGGAAACTTATCACCAATAGGACGCCGTATTATGGGCAGCCCATTTAGCAAAGGCAAGTTAATTGCGAACTGCTTTATGATTGGGTTATTACTCAATATCGCGTCAAACGCAATCATGCTGGTCTATACGACACAAGTATTGAAAATTAATCTATTTGCAGATTGGGCAGGAAGCCTCCTTCTCATATTGCTAGGAAATGTATTTGGAATTGCAGCGGGGCTTCTCATTGGAACCAATCAAAAACTAACAATGCAAGGCCGAATCATCTTCGCATTGATTTCAAACCTCGTCCTTTCAGCACTTGCGGGAATGATGGGAACGGCAATGAAAGGATTTGCCAACACCTTTATGCCAGGATTTAACCAATTTAATCCGGTCGCATTAATGGTTACAGGATTTTATCAACTAAATCGCCTTGTAGGAAGTGCAGATCTCGGCAGAACTTACCTTTTACTTGGCGTCTACACCCTAGCACTTCTAGGATGTGCACTATGGAGATTAAGGAGAACACGTTATGATAGTCTATAAATATTTTCTAAAACTGGCTTATCGATTAAAATCATATGCGATACTTTTCCTAGTCATCTTTATGGCAATGGGCCTTTCTCAAGTGCTAGGAAACAACGAAGTCACAGGTTTCAAAGATACACAGTATCAAGTCATGATTAAAGACGAATCAGATGGCAGTAGCGACATTATCAACGCACTCATTGCCGCACTTCAAAAAGATCATAAAGTCACACTCACAACCAATAGCGATAACAGCATGAAAGAAGCTGTTTATGGAAATGATGTAGACGGGGCAATCTGGATTCCATCAGATGTAGATTCAAGAATCAATAATGGTGAAGCAGCCGTCACTATGGAAATTGGAAATTCTCTAAACGGAAATATCCTTCGTGAGTACGTTAATTCGTATATTCGCTATGCGGTTGTATTGAAAGCTCAAGGCAACTTCAGCGTTGAAAATATGAATAAGATTTTAAGCGAGCAGGCATCAGTGAGTGTCATTTCAAAAGACGCCACAGTTAAGGATGACGATTACTATGCGAAATTTGGTGAAATCTACTTTGCGTATACACCGTTTGTTTATATCTCAGTATTTATTTTCTTACTTGGGTTAATTTTTGCCTTACTTGAAAATGATGAAGTCGCTAAACGAATCATTATCGGTATGAAGAGCGTGAACCAAGTGACGTTTGAAAAATTCCTCGGTGGATTAACGGTCGTTGGAATTATCGTCGGAGTCAACTTACTATTCGTGGCCATTGTAGCACCAAGCTTCTATGTGAGTGCGGGAGCTCCAAAGGCATTAATGCTCACTTTCGCATCGGCGCTAACCGCCTATGCACTGGCATTCCTTTGCTCGGTGATTATCGGAGATAACACGTATGGGTATTCTGCAGCAAGTACAGTAGTGGGGATGGGTGTATCCTTTATCTCTGGAATTTTCGTACCGCTCGAATTACTCAACCCAGTAGCCATTAGCATTGCGAAATTCTTCCCAGTGTATTATGTCATCACTGCAACTGAAAACCCATCGCTAGACTTCTCAAGCTATGCCATGAACCTAGGAATGGTCCTCTTATTCGGAATCTTGTATGCAGCACTAGCCTTTAGCATCCAACACATCCGAACAAGACAATTCGGCCTCACCCTAAGAAAAGCCTAAGCCCTATATTTATAAAAAGAGAAGAAGTATCGTCGTTTCGCGGCCACTTCCCATCCTATTCACCTTCCAAAAATAAGAAATACGAAGGAGTTGTATTTACAAATTAGCTTAGGATGGATGTCAGAAATTTAGTAGAATATTATTTTAAAAAGAAGATTCCAAAGAAGCCTGCGGATTTTATAATCGCAGTAACGGGGAATCGCATCGAATGTGAATTAGGCGGAGTAGGGACGAGTCCTGTACTCCGCCTTTGAAGCTTCGAAGGTGCAAGACTACAGGCTTGCACCGGTGCCCCGTAACAGCGATTATAAACCGAATCCGCAAGGATTCAGGGAATCTTCTTTCTTTACAAAAAAGATATTCCGTTACTTAATAATGTTTCTGCACATCCATCCAAAGCACCAACCAATTCGTATTGAGGTTCCAATCGTATTTCTTTTATTTTTGTCAGGTTTGGTCTAAAATAGTTAGATAAGGTAAAAAGGGGTGAATATTATGGAAATGGAACGCATTAACGACGATACATTCTTGTTGCGTATCGAGAACCAAGATCTAATCGACCGTGGTACATCAATACCTGAATTACTTGGAAATCCAGGCGAAATCGAAGGCTTTTTCCATAGTATTTTAGAGGAGATGGGCGTCTTGAATCAATTCGAAGATTCAGACGGATTGAGTTTCCAAATCATGCCAAATCCAGACGGCTTAGAGCTCTATGTCACACGTATTGTAGACATGGGAGATGAATCGACAGACGAGCGTATGGTGCGCAATATTGTGGATACGATTCAACATTCTCTAACAGACCGTATTGGGAAGAAGCGTAAAGAGGATAAAGAAGAAGGAAAAATTTCTCCAAAACCAGTCATTAATACGGAAGATAAATCTTCAACATTGAAACCAATAGATGTGACAGTCGTCTTTGAAGATTTCGAGGATTTCGTCTCAATGGCAAAAGAAACAGCAGGGGAGTTCGACCAATCTGTTCTTTATCGTTACAGCGGACATTACTTCTTACACGTTTTCCATCAAGTGGAGAAACCAGAAGAAGTCGCTGCGAAAATGGCGCTTGTTCGTGAGTACGCAGAGTTCTCAAGAATTTCATGGGAAGTCTTGCGTGAATACGGTGAAGTCATTATGCCGGAAGCTGCCTTGGAAACAGGTAAACAATATTTCTAAAAAACAAAAAGAGTTGAGCAGTCGACTCTTTTTTTGATACAAAGGAGTAATCAAAATGAATGAAACTATCAAAACACAATTAAATCACCGTACAATTCGTGCGTTTAAAGAGAAACCTTTAACAAAAGAAGAAGTGGATTTACTAGTAGAAGTAGCGCAAAGAACATCAACAAGTATGTACTTACAAGCCTATTCGATTATTAGTGCGACAGACCCAGAGTTGAAGAAGGAATTAGCGGCTGTGAGTGGACAACCTTATGTGGCGACTAGCGGACATTTATTCGTGTTTGTAGTTGACCAACGTCGTAATACGGAAATTGCTAAAGCTCTAGGACAAGAAGTCGGCGTTCAAGGTAGTGCAGACCGTTTCGTATCTGGATTAACGGATGCGGTGATTGCAGCTCAAAACGTTGTAGTAGCAGCAGAATCTCTAGGAATGGGAGCTGTTTACCTCGGTAGTTTCTTTAACGATACAGCTAAAGTCGTTGAGTTATTAAACTTACCAAAATATACGTATCCTGCGATTGGACTTGCTGTGGGTTGGCCGGATCAAGAGCCACAATTAAAACCACGCCTTCCAAAAGAAGTGATTCATATGGAAAATGGCTACCGTGAACTTGAGAATCCATTAGAAGAGTTGAAAGAGTATGATGCGACTGTGACAGAATACTACGACCTTCGTGATGCTAACCGTCGTGTAGATGCCTTTACAAAACAAGTGTCTACAAAATACCACACGCTCGGAGCTAAACGTGCGGAAATGCTCGATGTACTAAAAGCACAAGGGTTCTTAACTGAAGAATAAAAAAGAAGACAAGAAATAGTCGTACAACTATTTCTTGTCTTTATTTGCTTTTATTGAATGTTTAATGAATCTAAGACAGATTGTTTCATGCCTTCGATTGAAAGAACTTTTGTATGACGGATTGGCGCATCCAATACGCTTGTGACAGCTGTTGGAATGGCAATGCCACTTTCTTGTTGGATAGCTTCCATCAATTTAGCATCCGTTTGGTTTGTATTCACGTCTAGTGCTGAAAGAACGCTTTGTGGGAATTTGTATGGACTTGCTGTCGATACGACCACTGTAGGAGTTGCATCTCCTGTTTCTTTCTTGTATTTATCATACACAGCATCTGCAACAGCAGTGTGTGGATCTAATAAATAATGCTCGTTCGTGAATACGTCATGAATCGTTTGAGCTGTTTCTTCTTGGCTCGCACGGTTTCCGTAAAATTGCTTGAAGAGAGCTGTATCTGTATTTGGAACAGAGTAGCTTCCGTTTTCTTTTAGGGAAGTCATCAGTGCATTTGTTTCTTTCGAGTTACGTCCTGTTAATTCGAAGACGAAACGCTCAAGGTTACTTGAAACAAGGATATCCATACTTGGAGAACTTGTTAATTTAAATTCGCGTAGTCGGTTGTATGTTCCTGTGTGGAAGAAATCAACAAGCACATCGTTTTCGTTGGAAGCACAGATGAGTTTATTGATTGGCACACCGATTCCTTTTGCGTAGTAGGCTGCTAGGATGTTACCGAAGTTACCAGTTGGAACGACAACGTTCATTGGGTCGCCGATTTTAAGTGTGCCGTCTTTGACTAATTGTGCGTACGCGAATACGTAGTATACGATTTGTGGGCAAAGACGTCCGATATTAATTGAGTTAGCAGAAGAGAATTGGAATCCTTTTTCTGCAAGTGTTGCGTTTAACTCTTTATCCGCAAATAACTCTTTGACTTTTGTTTGTGCGTCATCGAAGTTTCCTTCTACGCCATAAACAAATGTGTTGTCGCCTGCTTGTGTGACCATTTGGCGTTCTTGGATGGTGCTTACGCCGCCTTTTGGATAGAAGACGATGATGTTTGTGTGAGGTACGTCCGCAAATCCTGCAAGGGCAGCTTTCCCAGTGTCTCCTGATGTCGCTGTTAGAATCACAATTTCTTTATCAGATTGATTTTTCTTAGCAGCAGTTGTAAGTAAGTATGGCAAGATGGATAGTGCCATATCCTTGAAGGCGATGGTTCTTCCGTGGAAGAGTTCCATGAAATGACGGTCGCCAACTTTTTTCACTGGTGCGATTTCTTTTGTATCAAATGTTGTATCATATGCAGAATGCACGCAGTTTGTAATTTCTTCTTTTGTAAAATCTGTTAAAAATGCAGATAAAATTTCGATGGCAATTTCTTGATAGCTTTGTGTTTTTAACACTTCCCAGTCTAGAGTCACTTCTGGGAGGGCAGTTGGTACATATAAACCACCGTCTTCAGCAATTCCTTTTAAAATGGCTTGTGAAGCTGTAACGCGGTTGTTTGTGTCTCGTGTACTAATGTATTGAATTGTGGACACTTGAGTCCCTCACTTTCTAAAATTTCGTTGCGCTCATTGTACCATAAATCGCGCTCTGAACACAAAACACAGGCACATTCGAAGTGTAAAAGTTGAAGCTGATATTCGTTTTCTAAGCAGAAAAGATTGTAACCTAAAAATGAAAATTTAATTAAATTTTGAAGGGCAATCTATTGAAAACCCAATAAAAGATTGATAAACTATTTATAGTAATTCGTAGCTAATTGCTTGTCTTTGAGAGGAACTCAAGGGCAGTTTTTTATTATCTAAAATCATTAAAAAGGAGTGAAAAAATGCTAAAACAGATTATTCCGTTTTTTAGTAAGTATAAAAAATATCCTTTCTTAGCGTTTTTTGCCATCTTAATCGAGGTGCTCTGTGAAGTAGCGCAACCGATTATTATGAAGCAAATTATCGACGAAGGGATTCCAAATAAAGACTTAGGCTTTATTGTGCAACAAGGATTCATTATGGTTCTAGTTGCGATTGTTTCTCTTTCAGCCGGAGTTCTTGGTGCGAAATTTGCATCGATTGCCGGTACTGGGGTTGCCGCAGAATTACGTTCTGCTGAAATGAAGAAAATTCAAGCCTTCTCATTTAAGAACATCGATCACTTCTCAAATGCTTCCTTAATTACGCGTATGACAAGTGACGTTAACAACATTCAAAATACAGCCATTATGACGATGCGTATTTTAGCGCGTGCGCCAATGATGTTTATCTTCGCGATTTTCTTTGCGGTAAGTATCAATGCACAATTATCGCTTGTCTTCATGGTTGCAGTTCCAATCTTAGTGCTCTCATTAGCACTCATCATTTCTACAGCCTTTCCTCGCTTTAGAAAATTACAACAAGCAACAGACGGTATTAACCGTACATTACAAGAAAACTTTATCGGAATTCGCGTTGTAAAATCATTCGTACGTGAAACCTTCGAGAAGAAAAAATTCGGCAAAGAAAACTCTACATTTAGAGAACGTGCCTTACATGCGATGTATGTCGTAATGTGGAACAACCCAATTATGCAATTAACGGTTTATGCGGTAACGATTGCCGTGATGTGGTTCGGTGGTGGACTCGTTATTAGTGGAACGATGACAACAGGGGACCTTATCAGTTTCATTTCTTATATCACACAAATCTTGATGTCACTCATGATGATTTCATTCGTATTCGTCATGTTGACAATGACAAAAGCATCAATGGACCGTATCTTCGAAGTGTTAGATACAAACATCGATGTGGAAGAACCTGAATTTCCAATTACAGTTGATAAAGTTTACGGTGAAGTGGAATTTGATCATGTTCATTTCTCATACGGAAAACAACAAGACGAAGAAGTGCTTAGCGACATCAACTTCAAAATTAAACCAGGTGAAGTGTTCGGGATTATCGGGCCAACTGGTTCAGGAAAATCTTCTCTTGTACAATTGATTCCTCGACTTTATGACACTACAGCAGGAACTGTTCGTGTGGGCGGTCATGATGTACGCGAGTATCGTTTCGCAGACCTTCGTCAAAACGTATCGATGGTATTACAAAAGAATACGTTATTCTCTGGAACGATTCGTGAGAACCTCTTATGGGGAAATCCAGACGCCACAGAAGAAGAGATGATTCAAGCGGCCAAACATGCACAAGCGCATGACTTCATTATGGAAATGCCAGATGGTTATGACACTCGTGTAGAACAAGGCGGTTCAAACTTCTCTGGTGGACAAAAACAACGTCTTACAATTGCACGTGCAATGCTACGAAAACCAGCCGTGTTAATCTTAGACGATTCAACTTCAGCGGTCGATACAGCGACTGACTCGAAAATCCGTGAAGCGTTCTTCAACCATTTACCAGATACAACGGTCATCATTATTGCCCAACGTATTTCATCTATCCAAGGAGCAGACAATATTCTTGTATTAGATGATGGTAAAGTCAACGGACTCGGAACTCACGAAGAGTTAATGGAAACAAACGACTTATATCGTGATATTTACGAAACCCAAATGAAAGGAGCCAAAGGAGATGAATAGAAATAAAGGGCCAAAACGTCCAGAAAATATAAAACAAACTTTGGCAGACTTATGGGGTTATTTGTGGAAGAGTAAATGGACTCTTGCAGTAGTTGTAGTCTGCTTAATTATTGCAAGTGCATCCGGAATTATCGGGACTTATGCGATTCGTCCGTTAATCAATGATTTTATTGAAACAGGGGATTTAGCCGGATTAGCGAAAATGCTTGGCTTTATCGCGATTGTCTATGTACTTGGGGCAACAGCCAGCTACTTCTCAGCACGTTTAATGGTAACGGTGGGACAAAATACCATCGAAAAAATGCGTGCAGATTTATTCAACCATATTCAAAGTTTGCCAATTCGATTCTTTGATACGAATAAGCATGGGGACTTAATGTCTCGTTTTACAAACGACTTTGAAAATATTCAAAACGCGTTTAACAACAGTATGTTAATGATTATTAGCTCAACGCTTCAATTAGTATTGACGTTTGTGATGATGGTCATCCTTTCACCAATCTTAACAGTGCTCTTGATTGCGATGGTATTCTTGATGTTCCAAATCGTGAAGAAACTAGGGGTCAAATCAGGAAAACAATTCGCTGTGCAACAAGCGATTCTTGGACAAGTGAATGGATTCGTGGAAGAGCATATTGAAGGACAAAAAGTCGTGAAAGTATTTAACCACGAACATAAAGTGTTAGATGAATTCAATAAACTCAACACTGAACTTCAAGAAGCTGCCAATAACGCGCAATTCTACTCAAGTATCATGTTCCCAATCTTAGGAAACATCAGTTACGTGAATTATGCGATTACTGCAGCAGTTGGTGGATACTTAGTGATTATTAATGCGATGGATATTGGGGGGCTTGCCTCATTCCTACAATTCTCAAGAACATTCGCACAACCACTTGGTCAAATGTCTCAACAAATGAACGTACTTCTTAGTGCGATGGCCGGGGCAGAACGTATCTTCGCGATTCTTCGTGAAAAACCTGAAGTCGACGAAGGAACGGTTACTCTGGACCAACGCGATCCAAATCAATGGTATTGGGTGGATGGCGACAAACGTATTCCAGTTGTCGGAAACATCCAACTACACAATGTTGACTTTGGTTATGTGCCAGGAGTGCGTATCTTGAAAGATATCAATGTTTGGGCGGAACCAGGATTGAAGGTAGCCTTTGTAGGGGCGACTGGTGCTGGTAAAACGACCATTACAAACTTAATCAACCGTTTCTATGAAATCGATTCTGGGGTCATTACATTTGATGAGATTCCAGTAACGAAGATTAAGAAAGATGACTTACGTAAGACAATTTCGATTGTATTGCAAGACACACATTTATTTACTGGAACAATTGCGGATAATATCCGCTACGGTAATTTAGACGCGACTGATGATGAAGTCATTAAGGCGGCGAAACTTGCCAATGCCCACAGCTTTATCAAACGTCTTCCTCAAGGATACCAAACAGAAATTACAGGGGACGGAGAAGGCTTGTCACAAGGTCAACGTCAATTACTTGCGATTGCACGTGCTGCCGTTGCGAACCCTAAAGTATTAATTCTTGATGAAGCAACAAGTTCAATCGATAGCCATACTGAAGCGTTGATTTCACGCGGTATGGACCAATTGATGGAAGGCCGTACTTCATTTGTAATTGCGCACCGTCTTTCTACGATTCGTAATTCGGACGTGATTATGGTAATGGATCACGGTGAGATTATCGAACGCGGAGACCATGAGAGTCTTATGGACAAACGCGGCGTCTACTACAAACTATACACAGGCCAAATCGAACTCGATTAGTGCACAAATAATAGAAAAGAGATCCTTCGGATATTTTTATAGTAACTACAATAGCTGTACCGGAGTGAGCCTTGGGTCTCACTTCCTATCGATTCTTAAACGGACGCTATGGATTAAAATCCTTAGCGTCCGTAATTCGAATCAATTACACTCGCTATTGTTGTTACTATAAAATCTGAAGGTCTCTTTTTTCTTTAGTGCAAATGACTAGATATTGCCTTTATATAGTTGTAGTTTTTAAAAACTAGAGGAGATTTCGGACATATTTATAATAGCTGTAATGAGGCACCGGATTGAGCCTATGGTCTCAATCGCTACCGAGCTTCAAAGAGGGAGTAGGGAATAAATTCCTTACTCCCTCTATTTCACATCGGTTGCTAATTCCCATTACTGCTATTATTAAGTCCGAAAGGCGCAGTATTTTTTTGTTTGGAGATAGATTTGTGCTGTGTATAGTTGTAGTGCGAATAAAGGCACCAAAGCAGGGAGTTCATTGAGTGCAATCAAATTCGAAGGGCTCTTTTTCTTTAGCGTAAATGAACAGTGTATTGTTGTAGTGGGAAGGGAAATAAGTTATTTTAAAATAGAACGATTGTGAAATGAAAATATGAAAACGAAAATTCGAGAGAACAAATAAGGTTTAATAAATATTATTTCGTTTAATTCTGATAAAAGATTGTGAAATGTAGATAATCGTGCCTACAAGAGGAAATTATTTGCAATCATTTTTTAGGTATGTTACTATGTTCCGGCAGTCAAAAATGAAAGGAAGAGATAAATGAAAAAACTATCTGCAAAATTATTAGTTATTGTAACTTTATTAGGTCTTGTAGGACTATTTTCAAATACAGTAGCACAAGCAGCGGCTCCAGAAGTAGTTACTGTAAACATCGCTGATTTAACAAAAGAACAACGTGAGGCGATTCAATCTGGACAACCAACTCCAGCTAAAGAAGGGGAACGTACTTTATTAGTCTATGCGTACGACAAAAACGCATGTCAATTAGCACCAGCTTTACCAGAAACTGGTACTGGTTCACAAGCTTTGATGATGGTTGCTGGAATCGTAGCCTTAACAGGCGCTGCATACTTCTTAGTATCAAACAAAAATGGTAAGAAGATGGTATTAATGGCAGGTCTTGTATTATCAGGAGCAGTATCTGTAACATCAGTTGTATCTGCGAATGAAACATTATCAGATGACAGCTGCTACAAATATGTAGGATTCATCCGTGAGTCTGGTGAAACAACAACAGAGTCAACAACTTCAACAGAAGCTACTACAGAAGCTACAACAGCAGAATCTACAGAAGCAACTACAACAACTGAAGCGACTACTGAGTCAACTACAGAGTCTACTACAACAACAGAATCAACAACGACTACAGAGTCAACAACGACTACTGAAGCAACAACAACTACTACGACAGAAGAAACTACAATTGGTGGTGCCGAAGTCTATCCTAATGATCACTTATAATTTAGGTTAAAAAGCAACTGACGAAGGAAACTTCGTCAGTTTTTTTGTACCTGATTTTAGAGGTGAGTAAGAGGGAATTTGAAAAGTTTGTGAATTTACACAAGGATTGTTTGAGTTCGTTGGAGAATTATGTGATAATATAATGGAATATGAGTATAGATAGGAGAAAATGCATGAAGGGAATAACTTTTAAATTAGCGACATTCATCATGTTATTGGGACTTTTCGGAATTTATACGAATCCATTAGTAGAAGCAGCACAGCCAGAAGTGGTTACTGTGCAATTTAATGATTTAACCCCACAGCAGAAAGAACAGATTCAAAAGGGTGAACCAAACTATGAAGCTCTTGATGGGGAACGAGTGATCCTTGTGTATGATTACAATAAAGAAGTATGTCAATTACCGAAGACCGGAACTGATTCGACGATGATAATGGTTAGTCTAGGTATCTTGGCGTTGACAGGAGCTGGGTATTTTCTAGTTACTAATAAAAACGGAAAGAAATTTATTTTAATTGTAGGTTTGGTATTGTCTGGTACTGCTGCGAGCACAAGCTTAGTTTCAGCAGGGTCGTCATTCGTTGAAGAAGAATGTACAATTTATATTGGTTATATTATTGAGAAGAATACGACTACAACCACTGAATCTTCAACGACTGCTGAAGTGACAACGGAAGCAACGACTGAAACAACGACGGAAGAACCGAAGACTACAACGACTGAAGCTACAACGGAAACGACTACTACTGAAGAAACAACAACTGAACAAACATATACAGTAGTACCAACGGACCATTTTTAAAAGTAACTGACTGTTTCTAAAAATTTCCTCTTAAGTGACGAAAGTTGGTTATGAATCTAATCCACTAATTTTGCAATCTAAAAATAGATACAGTACAATAGTGGGCTATTAAGAAAAAAGGGGGAATGCATAGCTTGAAAAAAATATCTAAATTATTAGTAGCGACTTTATTAACTTTTATCATCGGTGTAACGGTATCTTCAACTACTGAAGCAGCAACAGTGCACTATGTGGATTATGACAAAACAACTGAAAACGTTAGAAAAGAAATTAAACAAGGGAAACCAACTGAGGCTGATTTGAAAGATGGCTCGCATGCGGTTTATGTATATAGAAAGAATAATACTTGTGGTGTATCGATTCCAAAGCGAGGTCCAGAATTACCAAATACTGGTACAGTCGCAAACACTGTTTCAGCAGTTTTTGCAGTCGTATTAGTAGCAGGTGGTCTGTACTTAGTGAAATCAAACAAGATGCGCAACATTGCTAAAACAGTTTTAGTACTTGGTGGCTTAGGAACATTCTTTGCTTTCCAAGGAGAGGTTTTAGCAGCGGACAGCTCAATCTTAGGTCAAATCATTGAACAAATGAACTTAGACCCTGAGGAGATTGATTGTTATGACTACGTTGGATTCTATATTTCAGAAGAAACAACGACAGCAGGTTCGACGACAACTGTTGTGACAACAGAAGCAACAACAACGACTGAAACGACAACGGAAGAACCAACAACGACGACAGAAGAAACGACAACAACCCAAACTACAACGACAGAAGAGCCGACTACTCAAACGATGGCAACAACTTCGACAGAAGCTTATACAGTGG
Organism: Granulicatella adiacens; assembly: GCA_018364485.1. Taxonomy (GTDB): domain Bacteria; phylum Bacillota; class Bacilli; order Lactobacillales; family Aerococcaceae; genus Granulicatella; species Granulicatella adiacens_A. The sequence goes on along the minus strand of JAGZLX010000014.1, from coordinate 699 downwards.
CGCCAACGGATCGTTTATAGAAATCATCAAAGATCGAAGATATATTCTTCGGTCTTTTTTTATGTAGAAACATGGAAATAAGTACAAAAAACATCGGATTACCACCGAACGAAAAACGGAAACATTTGGAAATAAACGTTCCTAAAAAGTTCCTTTTGAGGGAAAAAAGCTATAAATATGTTAAAAAGTATATAAGAAGATTGAAAATGTTTGAAATTTCTTCAAATAAACATTATAATTTAAACATAAAAATTAAGGAGGGAAAATCAGATGAAAAACAAATGGTTAAAACTATGTGCTGTAGTTATGATGTTATTTGCTTTTGCTGGAATGTCCGCTTCTAAAGTAGCGAATGCTGAGACTCCTGAAGTACAATCAGTGAATATTGCTGATTTAACAAAAGAACAACGTGAGGCAATTCAACCAGGTGAACCAACAGCGCCTGCACAAGCTGGGCAAGCGACATTGTACGTTTATGAATTGGATAAAGGGAAATGCCCATTAGGCGACACTTTACCAAACACGGGGTCATCTTCGACAACAAATCTAGCGGTTTTTGGTATCGTATCATTATCAGGAGCAGCTTACTTTGTAGTATCAAATAAGAAAGCTAAGAAAACAATCTTAATGATTGGATTAGTAGCAGCGGGGACAGCGGTAGCAACAACTTCAGTTTCTGCAGCAACTCCATATGAACAA
>JAGZLX010000013.1 GCA_018364485.1 Granulicatella adiacens | reverse complement strand
ACAACTTAGCAAAAGTCGTGAATATGAATCGTTAACATACAAAAACTCCTCCATCTGGAGGAGTTTTCTTTATATACTCTTATAACAAAACAACTCCGAGAGTAAGAACTCTCGGAGTTAATTTTGTTATTCGCTCATAAGAGCCTCAAGTTGTGCTAAGCGTTGTTCGAATACGTCGAATGCGTCGTATAAGTAGTCTTTCTTCGTCATGTCTACGCCAGCTTTTTTCATTACTTCGATTGGAGCGTCACTGCGTCCTGCACGTAAGTAGTTTAAGTAAGCTTCTAAATCTTCTGGAGTTCCATGTAAGATTTTATCTGATAAAGCAGTCGCTGCAGCCATACCAGTTGCGTATTGGAATACGTAGTAGTTCATGTAGAAGTGAGGGATACGTGCCCATTCGTATGCGATTTGTTCATCTTGGATGACATTTGCATAGTATTTCGCGTTGATTTCGCTATAAGCTTTTGCGATTGATTCTTGTGTTAATGGTTGGCCTTCTTGGTCCATTACGTGAATCTTATGTTCGAATTCCGCAAATTGTGTTTGACGGAAAATGGTTGATTTGAAGCGGTGTAAATAGTTGTTTAAGATATATTTTTGCGCTTCTTTATCTGTATGTTTCTTCAATAAGTAATCTGTTAAGATGTTTTCGTTTGTTGTAGAAGCAATTTCCGCTAAGAAAATTGAGTAATCTCCGTATTGTTTTGGTTGTGTGTTACGAGTGAAGTAGCTGTGTGCACTATGTCCTAACTCGTGAACTAATGTGAAGAAGTTTGATAATTCATCATGCCAGTTCAATAGGATGTATGGTGCTGTTGAGTATGCTCCACTTGAATATCCACCGCTACGTTTACCGATGTTTTCAGCAACGTCGATCCAACGTTCCGCGTATGCTTTCTTCATGATTTCATTGTACTCTTCGCCAAGAGGTTTCAAGGCTTCCACACTTGCTAGAGATGCTTCTTGGTAGTTGTATTTAATTGGAGCGTCTCCAGTGATTGGTACGTATAAATCATACATATGCAATTCATCTAAGCCTAATGCTTTTTGTTGTAATGCGATGTAACGGTGCAATAATGGTAATTTTTCATTTACCACGTCTACTAAAGCATCGTACACTTCTTCAGGAACTTGGTTTGAAGCAAGTGCTGCTTGACGAGCTGAGTCATAGTTATGAACTAAAGCGCTGAAATTATGACCTTTCACTTCTGTACCAAGTGTGCTTGCGAATGTATTTTTTAAGTTGATGTAAGGTTTGTATAATGTTTCGAATGCTTCCTTACGAACATCTTGGTTTTTAGACTCGATATATACTGAGTAGTTTCCGTTTGTCAATTCAACTTTTTCGCCATCTTCAGTTGTGATTTCGTCAAACTTGATGTCAGCGTTGTTTAATAAGTTGAACGTTTTGCTTGCGCCTTGGAATACTTCACTAGCTTTAGATAATAAAGCTTCTTCTTTATCTGAAAGCACGTGACCTTTTTTAATACGCGCTGTTTCTAATAAGACACGGAAGTCTTCTAAGCCTGGTTCTTGTTTGAAATACTCTTCGAACTCTTCATCAGATAATGCTAAAATTGCTGGGGCAAACCATGCTGAAGCTCCTGAGAATTCGATGTATGTTGAGAACGCACGTTGGTTTAAGACTTGGTTTTCGTTATTTGAAGTATCTTGGTCAGCTTTTAAATGTGAGTAAACATAAGCTGTTTCAATCTTATCATCTACTACGTTTAAAAGATTTAAGAATGCTAATAATGATTCTCCGTCTTTAAGTGCTGTGTCTTTTGCAGCGGCAACTGCTGGAATTTGTGATTTCACAAATTCTAAGTCTTTTTCAAATCCTTCGTTAGATTCGTAAATTGCGGAAAGGTCCCAAGTTAATTCCACTGGAACTTCTTCACGTCTTAATGGTTTTTTATTGGCCATTATAATCCCTACTTTCTAAAAAGTTGATAGTCCTAGTGTACTATGAAATGGATGCTTTTAAAAGGGTTTGAACCCATTTTTACACAAAAAAGAGACCAAATGAACCCTTTTTGATTCATCTGGTCTCTTCTATTAATCTTCTAAGAATGTGGCTTTATCTAAGCTATCAGTGCCGATAATCGCTACAAGAACAACATCTTCACGAATAAGGAAATCCGCAAACACTTTTGTATTTAAAGATTCATCCTTTCCTTCACGATATCCGATTAAGTTTAAATCATAATCTTTACGTAAGTCTAAATCACTAAGTTGTTTTCCAACCCATGATTTTGGAGGATAAAATTCCACAAGTGAAATATTACCATCGAGTGCAATCACTTCAGCCAATTTATGGTGAAGGATATTCTTCACGAGACGAATTCCAGTTTCTTTTTCTGGGTTCACGACACGTTGCGCACCCATCTTCGTTAAGATTTCAGTCGTCGTACGGCTTTTTGCTTTAGCGATAATTTCTGGAACCCCTAGACGCGTACAATGCATCACGGCTAGAATACTCGCTTCTAAACTAGAACCTGTAGCTACCACTACTGTATCGCAGTCGCCAATTCCGATTTCTTTTAAGACATCTTCGTCTGTTACATCGGCAATCACGGCCTTTGTTACAAGCGGTTCGATACGATTAACGTTTACTTCATCACGGTCAACGGCAATAATGTCGCAATCATATTCACTAAGCTGTTTGGCAATCGTCATCCCAAACACACCTAGTCCTAAAATACCAACTGTTTTTCTCATCACAATTCCTACTTTCTATCCAATTAATAATGGTGCTTTCGCATACTTCATGTCGAGCGCTTTGTTCTTTCTGTTTGAGAAACTTAATAGAACGGTTACTGGTCCGATACGGCCAATAAACATCAACAACATAATAATAATCTTTCCTAGGAAGGATAAGGTTGGTGTTAAATTCGCCGTTACCCCTACTGTACATACCGCTGAGATTGTTTCAAATAAAGTATATAACAGTGGCGCATCTGGGTCCGTTAAACTGAGTAAGAACACACTACCTAAAATAAGTGTTGTAAACACGATAAAAATCGTTAACGCTTTTCTGGCCATCTCTTGCGAAATACGGTGGTTTCTAAATTGAATCATTCTTTGATCGTACACTTCTGATCGAATGAATAAGAGAACCACTAAGAAGGTTGTCGTCTTCACCCCACCGGCAGTCCCACCAGGAGAACCTCCGATAAGCATTTGGATGCAATAAAGAAGAAGGCTCGTTGGATGTGCGGTTGTATAATCGATTGTCGCAAATCCAGCCGTTCTCATTGTTACCGTTTGGAAGAAGCATACGAGTACCTTATCGAAAAATGGAAGATTCGCAATAGTATCAGGATTATTCCATTCGTTTAATAACGTTAAAACCGTCCCGCTAAGAAGAATAATCCCCGTCAACCAAAGAACAATCTTTGTATGGTAATGCAATCGACGATAGAATGAGTTTTTCTTTTTGCTCTTTGTCGACCCTCTCATAGCTAAATAGCTATTTTTGATATCAAACCAAACAGAAAAACCAATCCCACCAAGAATAATAAGAGCCGCAACCACTAAATTTAAAAGCGGATCTGTCGCGTAGTTAATAAGGCTGTTCGATCCTAGGTTATCAAATCCCGCATTACAAAACGCAGAAATCGCAAAGAAGAACGCGGTGAAGATTCCTTTTCCAGTTCCTAGTTCCGGAACGAAACGGAATGATAGAATGACAGCCGCACCAAATTCTATAAAGAATGTATATTTAAAAATGGTTGTTAAATACTTCTTGAAATCCTGACCATCATCGCGGTTTAAACTATCTTGCAAGGCTAGTTTGCTAACGAGTGACATCTTTTTCCCCGCATCATAGAGGAAAAAGGCAATAATACTCATTAATCCTAATCCACCGATTTGCATTAAAATCATACAAATGACTTGTCCAAAAGTATTGTACGTTTCGGCGACTGGTTGCGTCGATAGCCCTGTTACACACACCATCGATACGGTTGTAAATAAATGGTCAAAATACGAAGCCTTTGACGTTGCCAGTTGTGAAATCGGCAAATTGAGTAGTAACGACCCTACCAAAATCACAATGGCAAAACTGGCCGCAATGCGTTTTGGAATGGAATCTTTAAATAAGAAACGAATCATCTTCGTCCCTCCTATTCTATTCAAAAATACTGGCTCAAAAAAAGAGCAGAATATATCGATATTCTACTCTTCACATCGGTTAATTACAACCGTTAACTATTCAGTTAAATGTGTTGTGAAAAAACTATTCCACCACTTGATATTCTTTCGCTTCACCGAAGAACTCATCATATAACGCACGGATGGCTTTCTTTTCGTATTGGTCTAAAATACCAAACATCATTGAAACCTCAGATACCCCTTGGTTATATAACTCGATATTGATTTGTGTACGAGCAAGCGTTGAAGCCACACGAGCCGTTGTACCGACCATGTTGACCATCCCTTCCCCTACTAACATGATAAGGCAAAGGCCACGCATATAGTGCGCATCATCCACGTCTAATTCGGCATATAAACGTTCCACGATACCGTCGAGTTGTTCGTCAGTAGCGTCTTCCCCACGGATAATAATTGTCGCATCATCAATCCCTGTTGGAATGTGTTCGATTGAAATGCCTTCTTCTTCGAAAATTGTCAATACTTTACGAAGGAAACCAATCTCATGGTTCATCAAGTATTTCTTCACGTAAATACTTACGAAGCCTGGTGAACTTGCAATCCCAGAAATAACATTTGGAGAAGTGACCTTTCCTTTCATAATGTAAGTTCCACTTGCTTCAGGGTTATTCGTATTGCACACGTGCACTGGAATTCCTTTTTTGATAGAAGGAAGAAGCGCTTCTGTGTGGAATACTGAGAACCCTGCATAAGATAACTCACGCATTTCTGTATAAGATAACACATCGATGGCCAGTGGTTTATGCACGATTTTAGGACTTGCTACATAAATCGCATCAACGTCTGTGAAGTTCTCGTACTCTTCTGCGTTCACGGCATTGGCTAAAATCGAACCTGTAATATCAGATCCGCCACGTGAGAATGTTACGACATTCCCTTCTTTTGTCACCCCGTAGAATCCTGGGAAGATAATCACTTCATTTGTTAATTGTAAGTACTCTAATTCATGATAGCTTTCTTCTAAAATACGAGCTTCCCCTGGAGTATCGCTCACCCAAAGTTTGGCTTCACGTGGTCCCACGTATTTCGCAGCAAGACCTTCTTGGTTGAAGTATGACGCGATTAGGCGCGCATTTAAATCTTCCCCGCTTGCTTTGTAAGCATCCATTAAATAGTCAGGAGCTAAGTCGTTTCTTTCTTTTAAGTTTTTAAAATGAATACGAACGAGTTCAAATACTTCTGGTTTTAATTCTAATTCATCACAAATTTCTTTATAACGCACTAAGATTTTCTTTAAGACTTCTTCATCATAATTCCCTTCGATATGAGAAGTTGCTAATTGGATTAATAGGTCTGTTACTTTTTCATCGTCAGACGTACGTTTTCCTGGGGCTGAAACCACAACGATTTTACGTTTTTCGTCAGATTTTACGATATTAAAGACCTTTCTTAATTGAGTGGCATTTGCTAAAGAGCTTCCACCAAATTTGATTACTTTCATATGACACTTCCTTATTTTTTCAATGGTACTAGACTACCAAATTAACGAAAAGAACGCAACACATTTCCACTAATCGAATACATTTGTTCGCGAAACGAAAACAGTCTCGAAAACTTGTATTTATTTATAGAGTTTGTTAGGCTTAAGGAAAATAAATAAAGGAGGTCACATCATGTCAAAAATGTTACATACTTGTGTCCGTGTTCAAAATCTAGAAGAAAGCATTCGTTTCTACGAAGAAGCATTTGGTTTTAAAGAAACTCACAGAAAAGACTTCCCAGAACACAAATTCACAATCGTTTACTTAGCATTCGAAGGTGACGATTACGAATTAGAATTAACATATAACTACGGCCACGGCCCTTACGAAATCGGCGACGGATATGGTCATATCGCTATCAGCGCTAAAGACTTAGAAGCTCTTCACGCTGAACACGTTGCGAAAGGCTATGACGTTACAGAATTAAAAGGTTTACCAGGACATCCTGCAAACTACTATTTCGTAAAAGACTTAGATGGATATAAAATCGAAGTCATCCGCGAAAAATAGTTCATACATGACATTCCACACACCCTCTGCTATAATATGTTCTATGCGATGAGGCGACACGCAGTACATAAGAGACTGCGAGTTATGTGGAACAGGCGTGCTTAGGCACACTACCGGATGTAGCTGTTTGTAGTTCGTGATGTGAACACGACCTACTCATCTGAAAAGATGCCACGCTAAGACTAGGAGTTCCTAGTCTTTTTTTATAGTGAAATTATGATACAATAGCAATGAAATTTATAAATAGACATAGAAAGAGGAAGATTCATGAAACAATGTCCATTCTGTCATGAGATGATTGACGAACAAGAAACACTCTGCCCTTACTGTGGAACAGTTCAAGATGAACTATCACAACCGGTGTCAATTGAACCAAACGAAGGCGTTCAAACAGACCTTTTAGACGAAAATAACGAACCTACTCCATCGTTTACAACGAAAGTAGAAACAAGTATTCCAGAAGAAGATAATAACCGTAGCTCACAAGAAAACCGTGTGAAGAATAATCGCCTAGCCTATGCTGGTGCATGGAATAAATTCAAACGCTTCTTCACTTTCTTTGGAGAACGTTTAGTCCAACCGACAAATCATTACTCACGTAAGCGTCAATATAGCCGTACTTACGGATATGCATTGATTATCCTTGCAACAGTGATGTCTGCATTCGTGACGACTCACTTGATTCATTCACTCATTGGTCAATACCAATTATTTGCCGACATTTCAATCTTACCAAGCTTAACAAGCACACCAAACTATATTTGGATGTTCATTCGCTTCATCCTCTTCTACGCGGTGTTCTACCTTGGATTCCCAAGCGTATCGTATGGATTGAAACACGTCTTCCAAAAACGCCAACACGTATTTAACTACTGGTTGACACAATACGAAGGAATGAACGTTTTAGCGATTGTGTTACTAGCCGTTGCGACAGTGATGACATTTATCAGTCCAGTATGGTTATTCGTTGGAATCTTGATCGTATTCTTCGCGCACATCCTACTTTACATCGTGACATTTACGTCATCAATGTTTAAGAGCGCCACTGAATCAACGATCGATCCAATTTACTTATCACTCATTGGTTTAGTCGTACAACTGATTATCACAATCAGCTTACTCTTAATCTTATTCTAAAATACAAAGAGAAAACCCTGACCATCGCTGGTCAGGGTTATTTGTTTCTAAAATTTTATTTGAAAGAATTATTCTGAGAATTCTACAGTTACCTTTGCTTCAGAATCCATTGATGAAAATAATGTTTTATAATAATTAATTGCAGATTCTTTAATTTCACTCTTAAATTTATCTAAATACTCTGCTTGTTTATCACTAGAAAGTTGGTTAGTGACCAATTTCCCAGTATCAACATCTTCTGTAGTTCCACTTAACAACTCTCCATGATTATCATACAAATTGTAAGGATTATCTTTTGAAAGTTCAACACCAATTACTTCAAATTTTGGAACGATAACCTTATATTCTTTTTCACCTATTTGTTCAACCTTTACACTACTTTTAATTCCAAATTTAGCTGTATAATTTAAGATTACTAATGCTGTTTTTCTAGAGAACGGCACATCAAACCCAAAAACTTGGGTTGTTTTTGTTTCAGTAATAATTTCATTAACTCCCGCATTCAAAAATACAACTTCATTCACTTTTTCAATACTTTCGATATTAATTGACGTTTTGACTTCTGATTTTTGTTCCTTAGGTAAGAAAAATAGCACTCCAATAGCCATAATAGCTATTAATACCACATTCAATAGAACACTAAACTTATTAAATTTCTTCTTTATATTTGTACTTCTCAATTTGCATACCTCCACTATTTTTGCTTTTCTGAAAGAAACTTCTCTTTTAATAGCATATGTAAATTTTACACACTCTAAAAATAACAGTCAACAGAATATATCTTATCGTCTAAAAATATTATATCCCAAAAAATGTAAAATAAATTTGTTGCATCTGATCTTATTCTAAAAAAAACAGAAAACCCTGATCAGCGATGGCCAGGGTTATTTTTTTACTATTTTTTGAATAGCAATCCAATGAGTTGTCCTATGAGACTGACAACTGCATACATCAGAATATAAATGGCCGCAGAGTCATTTAGTAAAAAGAGATTCGGAATCCATAAGAGACCAATAATAATCGGGAAATACCAATAATATCCAAACTTTACCGAAAACAGCATCGAAACCACAAAGACGATGACTGGAATTCCAATCAATAGTAAGAACATTGCACTCCCTGTATCTTGAATCAGAAAAACAGGGATTAAATAATAGAGTAAAGCAACAACAACGTACATCAGTAACTGTCTATACTTGGATGGCATCATGATCCCTCCTCTATTGATTCTATTTTCCTATCCCCAGTATACCATATTCTATTTAAAATCGAGTGCTATGTTGAGCACTAAAAAAGCATGAAACAAATTTGTTCCATGCTTACGATTCACACTTTAGTTTTGTGAGAAGAGATTTTTGATAGATTCAAAAATCGATTGGAAGAATTGGGCGATTTTATCGAGCCATCCTTCGTTTTTGGCTTGTTCGACTAAGCTGTTAATCTTTTCGCCGACTGATTTTGACAAGCTATTTAATTGCTCTAATACTTGTTTGGAATCAATCGCACTTGTGTTTTGGTAGTTTTGCGCAAAAGCGACTAAGGCATTGATTTGATCTTGAGAAATCACATTTTGCAATGAGTTGTTCTTCAAAGCGTCGTTAATAATGCGTTCGATATCTTCTTTTGTTGCTAATTGTCCTTGCTTTTGTTTGAGTTCCGCAAGTTCTTTCTTGATTTCAATCATCGCTTTATCGAGTTTTGAAGAATCAAATCCTTTTGCGTTGGCATTTTCTTGCGCGATTTTATTCGTGACTTCTAACTCTTGTTGTGCGACTTCGGTACGTTTAGAGTCCAGTTGCACCCCATTGGCTTCGAAGGCTTTGTACACCCCTGTTAAAGCTGATTCACCGGTTACTTTCGATACGGCTGCCACTTCGATTTCGGCGTCTGTGACACCGGCTGTAATCGCTGCATTGGCGAGCGTAATGTTTTCAGGTGTCTTGATTTTCACCTTCACTCCTGTGCCCTTGTCTGTCTTTTGAACCATTACCGACGAAATCATGACAGAGGTATTTCCGTCACCACTTCCAAGATATTTAATTAAATCTTGTCCGGTTGCTGTTTCCGTTAATACGGTATTTGGATCTTTAATGCCTAATAATTGAGAAGTTTGCTGAATTTGCGCCTCACTGAGTCCACCACCATAAACCACGGTTGGTTTTCCCCATTTTTCATTAACGGTCGTTGTATCGATAGCATATGCATTCTTCATGGATAATCCCATCAATGCAAGGACGACTGCGGTTGCCTTCACCCATTTTTTCATGAATGAACCTCCTTTGTTTTCAATCGTAACTCATTCGTTACATCTATAGTATACAAAAAGAACTTTAAGAAAAAAGTGTTCTTTCCTTAAAGTTCTTTATCTATTTGTTTAAGAATTGGTTAACGTCTACGCGCAAATGCCTTCATGGTTGTTGGTGAGAAAAGCATGATGATTGGATAAATTTCCAAACGTCCGGCAATCATCCCAATCGCAAGCATAAATGTATTGAAATCTGAATACATTGAGAAGTTGCTTGTAGGCCCTACTTGACCAAGCCCTGGCCCAATGTTGTTAAAGGTTGCGGCCACACTGGAGAAGGCTGTTGTAAAATCGCCCGCTTCAAAGGAAACGCAGAGTAATAAGCATAGAAAGACCAACACATATACGATTAAGTAGTTGGCGATACTCTTCTCCATCTTATTATCGATTGGTTTTCCATTCATCGTTGGTACAAACACACGACGAGGTTGGCCCATACGTTTTAATTCGGCAATGGCACTCTTGAAGTACACGATAACACGAGAGACTTTAATCCCCCCGGCTGTTGACCCTGCACATCCTCCGATAAACATTAGTAGTAAGAGGAGCACATGTGGGAACAAGCCCCAGAGCCCAAAGTCGACGGTTGAATATCCGGTTGTTGTCATAATCGACGATACCGTGAAGAACACGCTACGAATTGGAACGCCTAAAGCAGATTGAGTAATCGACAATACGATGAAAATAATCATTGTAAAGCTGAGGACGATTCCGACATACGTACGCATTTCTTCGTCTTTAATCACGTCTTTCACAGCACCTAGAAGAACGAAATAATACAAGTTAAAGTTGATTCCAAAGAGCATCATCCCTACCCCGATAATCCATTCAACGGCAGCTGGATTGGCATAAATACTAAATCCGGCATTGTTAATCCCGAAACCACCTGTCCCTGCTGTACCAAACGATAGTAGCATGGAATCAAAGAGCGGTACTTGGAAGACGACTAAAATGATGATTAATACGGCTGTCATCGCTAAGTAAATCATATATAAGATTTGCGCCGTATGCGCTAATTTTGATACAAGTTTCCCAAACACAGGACCTGGAACTTCCGCACGCATCAGCTGCACGGATTCAGAACCATGGCTTGGTAGAATCGCAAGTGCGAATACTAGTACCCCCATCCCACCGACTAAGTGAGTGAAGCTTCTCCAAAATAATGAAGAATGTGCGAGCACTGAAAGGTCTGGAATAATACTTGAACCAGTGGTCGTTAATCCACTCGCCGTTTCAAAGAAGGCATCCACTACATTTGGAATTTCTCCTGTGAAAACAAATGGAAGTCCACCAAAGAACGAGAGTAAAATCCAGCTTAAGGCTACGGTGACGACTCCGTCACGCGCCATGATTTTTAGAGGCTCTGGCTTTTTAAAGCTTAAGAGAAGCCCAATTACCAGTAGTAACAGAATTGTTCCGGCATAAGCCAGTTTTTGAGTTAATGACTCTTGATAGATAAAGCTAATAATCAGTGGTAAGGCTAAGAGCGCCGCTTCAACTTGAAGCATCTTTCCCACAAAATAGCGAACTGTTTTGATATTCATTCAGACACCTCTATTCCAAAATGTCGTTAATGTCATCAAAGTCTTTTTCCGTTGTAACGACGATTACCTTATCAAATGGTTCAATCGTATCACTACCGGCTGGATAAATGAGTTTTTCTCCACGAACGATAAACGCAATCAAGAGGTTTGATTTTGTCTTTAGTTCTGATAAAGGAATGCCACAAATCGCACTATTCTTTTGAACACGGAATTGCAACGCTTCAACTTGATTATCCGCTAAACGGTATAACGCTTCGACATTTGATCCTTGAGTATTCGAACGTGAACGCACGAATTGGATAATTTCGTTGGCAACAATACGTTTTGGTGTCACGATGGATTGATTATCAAAGCCTTTAAACACTTTAAGAAGTGCTGGACGGCTCATCTTCGTAATAATCTTTGGTACGCCTTGTTGTTTCGCATATGCTGAAAGAATTAAGTTTTCTTCGTCAATCCCTGTCATCGATACAAACACATCATATTCTGTAATACGTTGTTCTTCTAATACATCGTGGTCTGTTCCATCGGCATGAATGATGGTTGAATGTGGGAACGCATAGCTTAAAGTTTCACAGCGTTCTTCATTGACTTCGATGACTTTGGTGTTGATTTTTGTTTGTTTCAACATATTGAGTAAGTAATAAGTAATACGTCCACCACCGACAATCGTAGCAGAAGACACACTCTTCGTTTCTTGACCTGTTAATTTTAAGAAATTGCGAAGGTCTGGATACGCCCCTGTAATAAATACATGGTCTCCTTCTTCAAGTGTTGAATCCCCATCTGGAATGAAGCTTTGATCATTACGGTGAATCACACAGATTAAGATAGATTCAAATCGATTACGCACTTCTTTTAGGGTCAATCCTGCAAGTGCTGACCCCTCATTAATCTCTAATTCAAGTAAGCTGACACGATTCCCAACGAAATTTTCTACACTTAATGCAGAAGGATAATTAAAATTATTGGCGATATCACGAGCCGTAGAAAGCTCTGGGTTAATCAGCAATGAAATCCCTAGACTTTCACGAACGAGTTGTAGTTGTTGTGAATACTCAGGATTACGAACACGCGCAACCGTGTATTCCGCACCAATTTTCTTCGCTAAAATAGACGCAATAATATTAATTTCGTCCATTTCTGTTACAGAAATAAAGATGTCACAGTTTTCTACCCCTGCTTCTACAAGAATATCGTAGCTGGCACCATTTCCGCAAATCCCCATAATATCGAATTTATTTAATAGTCGATCGATTAAATCTTGGTTTTTATCAATCAATACAATGTCATTTTCTTCCGTTGAGAGTTCCTGGCAAATCACTTCGCCGACTTTCCCCCCACCGACAACAACAATTTTCATTTTGTTTCCTCCAGATTGAAAATCTTATACCTTCCTATTTTACCTTTCTGGTGCGAAAAGGTCAAAGTTTATCTTGTTTTCTAAAGGGGCAAAGCGTGTTACACTAAGGTCGGAGGTCATTATGAACGAACACGAATTACAACAATTAACCGAGGAGATTTCTCGTACGTCTTTTCACCGCGAATTCACGCATCAAATTAGTTATAACAAACGCCTGCGTTCTAGTGGCGGTCGCTATCTTTTGAAGACGGGAAATATCGAGATTAATCCCCTTGTCGAACAAGAACTGGGGCTAGAAGCTTTGATTGGCGTCATTAAACATGAACTCTGCCATTACCACTTGCATCAAACAGGTGGCGGCTATCGTCACCGTGACCAGGACTTCAAACGCCTGCTTCATCAGGTTGGCGGAAGTCGATTTGTCGAACGCATGAAGGAGCCAAATTTCATTTACGAATGTACCGCGTGCCATCACCGCTACCCTAGAATGCGCAAAATGAACACGACTCGCTATGTATGTGGAAAATGTCGTGGGAAATTAATCCTTTTAGATTGAAATTCCAACAAACATTTGATAAACTGAAATAGTTCTGCGGTCGTGGCGGAATGGCAGACGCGCTGTCTTGAGGGGGCAGTGGGTGTATACCTGTGCGGGTTCAAGTCCCGCCGGCCGCATAAATAAAACGAAATACCCTAGATGATGGTCATCTAGGGTATTTTTGTGCTCGTGTTTTCCTGTTTTTAGTTGAGTTCGAAAAGGCATAGGCTCAAGCCTTTCGAGTTTAGTCCGCACGGTCTTCCAGACCGCTTACGGCTAAACTGCGAACCGTCATCGCCTATAAACGCCTTTTCTCACATCCTGAAGTTGAGTTCGCCGTCGCAGAAATGGCGTGCGTTTCCCGAAACGTCCGCACGACTCGTCCCGAGTCCCTTCCGGCGTTCCGGTCCAACGGTCCATTTCTGAGCGCTCGGTCTCGTATCCTGATATTACCGCATAGTAACAAATTCCTCACTACCTGTTGGATGGATTGCGACCGTTGCATCGAAGTCGGCTTTGGTTGCGCCCATTTTAATGGCTACGGCAAAGCCTTGAATCATTTCGTCAACGCCATATCCAATTCCGTGGAGTCCGACTACTTTTTCGTCCGCTCCAGCTGTGATTAGTTTGAAGCGTGCTTGTTGGCGATGGCTTGTCACGGCTGAATACATTCCAGCAAACGTTGATAAGTATGCCTTCACGTTTTCTTCGCCATATTCTTTCACGGCTTGTTCTTCAGTAAGCCCCACAGTTCCAATGGCTGGGTGTGAGAACACGACTGTTGGAATCGTTGTGTAGTCCATCTTCGCGTTTGTTTGTCCGTTAAATAAACGTTCTGCTAGTGTGCGTCCTGCTTTAATCGCTACTGGCGTCAATTCTTTTTCACCAGAAACGTCACCTAAAGCGTATACCCCTTCAGCTGTCGTTTCTTGGAATTCATTCACTTTGATAAATCCGCGTTCTGTTAATTCCACTCCTGCTGCTTCAAGGTTTAATCCTTCTGTATGAGGCACGCGTCCTGTTGCCCAAATCACTTTTTCAGCAGCGAAAGTTGTTCCATCTTCGAAATGAATTTCCACATGACCATTTTCAAGTTGAACCAATTTTTGTGGCACTTTGTTTGTGTGCAATGTTGGTCCTGATTTTTCCATTTCCGCAACAAGAACTTCAATAATCGAATGGTCGAAGTTGCGAAGTGGACGATCGCGGCGAACGAATAGGTCTGTCTTCACACCTAACGCATGTAAAACACCTGCAAGTTCGACGGCAATATATCCAGCACCCAAGATGGCTACTGATTGAGGTAACTCATCCCATGCAAATACATCGTCAGAAGTGCCGCCAAGTTCTTTCCCTTCCACGTTTGGAATCGCAGGTTTAGCTCCTGTCGCAATCACGATATGGTTGGCGCGGTACTCTTCCCCATTCACTTCAATCGTGTGGGCATCGACAAAGCGCGCATACCCTTTAATCACGGTGACCTTGTTGCGTTCAAATGTTCCATTATAAGAGTTACGTGAACGGTCGATATACGCTTCACGGTTTTTCTTGAGTGTCGCAAAATCAAAGTTCACATTCTCTGCGGTAAATCCATAGTCCGGACCATACGCGTGAATCGCTTCTGCAATTTGCGCTCCATACCACATAATTTTCTTAGGAACACAGCCGATATTTACACAGGTTCCTCCAAGTAAGTTTCCTTCTACTACGGCTACGCGGGCCCCATGCATAGCTGCACGGTTTGCTGTGGCAATCCCGCCACTACCGCCACCGATTGAAATTAAATCAAATGTTTTCATTGCTCATCCTCCGTTATTTCGTCACACTCATTCTATCAGAGCGCTTTTGCTTTTGTCTTAAACCCTGCTCATGGAATACGTATTTGCGCAATGAAAAATGATTACTACAAAGAATTAACACTATACTCTTTGGTCGAATTTTTAATAAAGAAAAGTTTATATGAAGTAGACGCAGTAGCTGATTGGATTAAGCTTCATCATTTATGATTTGCTTAATCCTAATCAGCCTTGCGGGGGTAAGACTACGAAGCAAAAAGGACTCACATTGTGAGTCCTTTTTTATCTTCTGTCTTACTCCCAGGCTTCTTCGTAATCATTTTTATGTGCTGTTCAATTTTTGAGTCAGAGTTAAAAAACGCTGGAAAGAATGGCTGTGCCAAATAACGGCCTCTTCGCTCTTTATGCCTGTGCTGGAACATAAATTCTGCTTTTCAGGTTGATAGCTGGGTGCTGTCTAATTTGTTTGCTCAGTGCTCTGACGACTAGAGCTTTTCAATCCAGAGGGCGCAGAGTGTTTGGACGGCTGGGATAACCGTTGTGATTGAGCCGTGGTTATCGTATGCCTTGTACCAGAGTTTGCCAGTTGAATCGAAGGCGTATTGGTACACGACGAGCCAGTGATTTTTATACGGGCTACCAAGAGCGGCTGTTGTACCTACGACAACAGGAACACCGTCTTCGAGAAGGCCTGGTACGACCTTTTCACTAAATAAATTAAAATGTGTCTTATAACCATATTTCTTCCACTCGTTATTGAGTCCGCGTTGGACGTCCCAATAGAAAGTTCCGCGATATGGCAATGCGTATTCAATCGACGCTTCCATACCTTTTAGAAGCTCGTCCATCGATTGCGTCACGACGCCTTCACGTTTCGCCATAAGGACTGTTAAGAAAGCGGCCGCATACGTTCCGCAGACTCCTGGTGTCTTTTCATTTACATAAGCTTTGAACGGTTGCATATCCCCTTCTGGAAGGCCTCGCCATTCAACCTTCTCTTCTAAGCTGTGTTTCTTCTCCCACTTCATTCGCATTCTCCTTATTGTTCAATAATGATCGTCTCTATTTTTCAAAATGATATTCTTTCACTTGTAAGTTTTCATCGAGGTCAAATACAAGCGGAGTTCCTGTTGGAATTTCGAATTTCAAGATTTCGTCTTCGCTAAGGTTGAGTAAGTATTTCACCAAGCTGCGAAGTGAATTACCGTGTGCTACGACGAGAACGTTCTTGCCTTCTAATAAATCCACCGCAATCTTATCTTGCCAAATTGGAAGTACGCGTTCCAAAGTCGTTTTCAATGTTTCGCCTTGAGGAAGGTCCTTCACTTGTAGATGTTTGTAGCGTGGGTCGCTGGCTTGTTTCGCCGCTTCTTCCTCGCTGAGAAGTGGAGGCATCACGTCGTATGAACGTCTCCAAAGCAACACTTGTTCGTCGCCGTATTTTTCGCGTGTTTCTTGTTTGTTGAGTCCTTGTAAGGCTCCATAGTGGCGTTCGTTTAATCGCCAGCTCTTTGTTTCTGGTAAATAGTCTTGATTTAATTCAGACAAGACGATATGACCTGTGTGGATGGCTCTTTTAAGAACTGATAAATACACATGATCAAATTGAATGTCTAATGAGCGTAGCACTTTCCCTGCATGATGGGCTTCTTCTACCCCTTTATCCGTCAATTCCACATCGCTCCAACCAGTAAATAAATTGAGGGCATTCCATTCACTTTCTCCATGTCGAACAAATACTAATTTCATTTTCATTCCTTCTTTCTGAATTTCTACTTTTATTGTACGCCTGTTTTCAGAAACTTTCAAAGAACGGCGCCTAATATCGTGCTATTTGCCCTCTGTCGTGATTTAGTGGTAAAATAAGCTGATATCTATTTCATTAGATGATTGGTAGAAAAACTACCTGAAAGGAAAATTATGAAACTACTAACGATTATCGGAAAGATAAAACGATTCTCGAATCAGGACTTGGCGCTGTACTTACTCATTATCAGCAGCTTCCTTCCGTTTTATTTATTCCTAACATTGTTCGTCTTATATATCATCCTTCTCGCCTTTACGGGAAAATTAAAACAAGTATTTAAAGACTTAGCACAGCATCCGTTCTTACTGGCGTTTATCGGATTCAGCTTTATCGTATCGATGGTAGCCGGTAACTATATCGGCGCTGTCATCTCGGTTGGATTCGTGATGTATGCGATATTCTTTAAATACTATCAAAGACGATTGACACCGGACTTTTTCCATATCGTTCTACAGACGGTCTTACTCCTCAGCATTTTCGCCGCGGGATTTGCGTTCTTAGAACACTATGAAATCGTTCATAAATTTAACTACACCTTCCTCTCTCCGAAGATGCAAGTATGGCACCAAAACCGTGCGGAAGTAACGTTCTTTAATCCGAACTACTACGGCATTATTTGTTGCTTCTGTATTATGATTGGCTTCTACTTACTCAGCATCACGAAGAGTTGGTTCTGGAAGTTTATCGGCGCTGTCGCGATTGGGATTAACCTATTTGGCCTCAGCTTCACGCAAAACCGAACGGCTTTCCCAGCGATTATCTGTGGAGCGATTATTTATCTCTTCACAACCATTCGTAGCTCGAAAGCATTCTGGCTTAGCATCGCCGCATTTGGAATTGGACTCATGTTCCTCTTCTCAAATGACATCGGTGTTCGAATGGGAACGCTCGACTCTTCCATGGAAGAACGCGTTTCAATTTGGAATGCCGGCATGGTTCTCTTTAAACAAAATCCATGGTTCGGGGAAGGCCCTCTGACTTACTTGCATAGCTTTGCAAGAATCGGCGCTCGCTACCACGAACACGCGCACAGTTTATATATCGATACCATTTCAAGCTACGGAATTATCGGAACATTGCTTCTTGCAATTTCTACCCTTAACCCTGTACGCATGCTTTTAGAAATGAGTCGCGATCCTAAGAAACGTCCAATCGTTGGACTTTACGTTTCATTTATCGTCGTACTCTTCGTTCACGGTATCTTCGACGTAGCCATCCTTTGGGTACAAAGTGCATTCCTGTTCTTACTCGTAATGACAAGTATTCCAATGTGGATGAAACAAGAAGAAAACGTCATGCCACATAAATAAACAAAAAAAATAAATCCCAAGATTCACGGCTGTGAACCTTGGGATTTTTTGTGTGCTTTTATTTTGTTAAGTTACGGATGTTTTTGAAGATGTCTTTATGGTTTTCAATCTTCGTATCATTTCCGATAACGACGAACGCATTTTGATCCATGATGGCTTTCATCGTTGGAGCATATGCACGTACCTTTTCAGGCGTCACCGCTAAGATTTCATCACGGAACTGTTGCACTTTCTCTTGTGTCAAATGCGTGAAGTAACGCGTAAACGCTACTGCTCCTTTTTGAGCGGCTGAAAGTGGACGGTCAATCGTGCTGAATGTACCAATCAAGTTCTTTTCAAACTCAGCCTCTGACAGGTTGAAGTTTTCTAAGTACTCTACTTGTCCGTCATAACGTTCAAGTGTTTCAACGATATTCGGGTCGCGATAAGAAAGACCTGCGACATCCCCTTTATCTGTGATGACACTCATACCGCCGTATGCCCCACCTTGAACACGAACCGTATTCCATAAGTAGTCGAGTCCTAGAACGGATTTCAAGAATAAGTTCATGCCGTTGACTGGAACACCAAGAAGCGTTTGGTTATATCCTTTTGCGACATAGTTGATTTCTTGGGCTGTCTTGAATCCTTCGTTTAATACTTCCACTGGATTCGTGAAGGCTTGTTTTTCAACCTTGTGAGTCCCAAGATGCTTGAAGAAGTCCTCTGACACTTGTTTGAAGTGGTCGAAGTCAACTTTACTTCCTACAAAAGTTGCCACTAATTGGTCTGTTGTTAAAATGGTTTCTAACACAGCTTTCAAGCGGTCGATAAACGCTTGAGGGTTCGCATCAAAAACAGCAACCACATCGCAAATGAAGTCGTAATAGTCGATTCCTTCAAGCGATTGTAGGTATTTCGCGCCTTCGTAGTAGTAAGATTCTAAACGACGAAGTGCCGCCACGTGTGAACCATAGTTGAAGTTCATCTCTAAGTCTGCTTTCACATTGAGTAAGAGCTCTTTGATTTTCTCCACATCGTCTAAGTTTGAACGATGAACGATTTCTTCAATCAAGCTTAAGAGTTGTGGTTGGTATTCAGACAATGCCTTACCGCTCACAGTGAATTTAGGATAGTAGATGTTGTCCGCTACTGATTCCGTGATTACTGTCGCGTTTGTACCGATGCCTCCAGTGTAGAAGTCGATTTCTGTGCTGAGGGCTTCGTCTGTGAAGTTTTCGGTTCCGACTTCCCCTAGTACTTCCGTTAAGAAGGCCACGACTGGAATATCTTCTGTCTTCACGCCTGATAAATCGAAGTAATACTTCACGTAAGAAATGCCGGCTGTGAAGTCTTCATAGTGTAAGAAGGTTGGTTTGCCCTCTTCTGCTTCCACTGTTAATGGGAGTGGCTTCACTTCGCGGTCGATATCTTCAATTGAAAGTTTTGGTAATTTCGCCAAATCTTCTTCCTTATCTGGAGTCGTTTGACGTTCGAGGAGTTGTTGCGTTTGTTCTACTAACGCTGCCACTTCTTCATCAGATAATGACGCTTTATATGCCGCTAACTCTTCTTTTAACGCTTCATCTTTGCGGTCACCGAGTCCTGGTTCTGGAGCTAAAGTGATAACCGCTGCATGAGTGTTGTCGAGTAAAGTTGTTTGGATTAAACGTTCGAAATAGCCATTTGTCATTTCTCTTTGCATCTTATCTAACACGCGTTGGTATTCAAACGTTGCGAAGACATCCCCGCCGTATAACCAGCTTGTAAGTGAGTTTAATGAATACAAGATTCCCTTTGGAGTAGCCCCTTCAAGCGCTGTTAATTCTTTATAACGGAACGCTGCTTTATTGAGGGCTGCTTGAATCGCTTTTTGCGGAATGCCTTCAGCCACTAAACGTTTCAACTCGTTTTCGATAATCGAAACAAATTGGTCTTTGGCTTCTGGATTTGTATCTTTTAAGACTATTTCAAAAATTGGTGAGTAGGTTGCTGCCCCAAATCCACCAGACACATCTGAACCAAGGCCTGACTTCAAGAGGGCTTTCTTAATCGGAGCCGTGTTAGACCCAAGAAGGAGTTCATCTAAGACGCCAAGCGCGATGAGTTCTTCAGAGTTTGTGCCCTTACCTGCTGCCCAAATGTACGCTAAGAGCGATTTGTTTTCAGTAGGTTCGTCTTTAGAAATCGAGAATTTTGCTTCTAATTCATGACGCGATTCGAATGGCGCTTGTTCCACAGATTCGAATGCGTAGTCTTTCGCTTCAAACGCATCGAAGTACTCTGTTAATTGCGCGAACGCTGTGTCTAAGTCTAAATTTCCGTAAAGTGTCACACGCGCATTACTTGGATGATAGTACTTGTCATGGAATGCCACGAACTCTTCTTGCGTTAACGAAGGAATCGCTGCTGGCATCCCACCAGAAATATGTTTGTAAACGGTATCTGGGAATAACGTTGGTTCAAACAGACGGTATAATTCAGAGTCCGCTTGTGAGAACGCCCCACGCATTTCGTTATACACCACGCCTTTATAAAACAATTCATCATCGGCGTTTTCGAGGTGATAGTGCCAACCTTCTTGCATTAAGATTTGTGGATCGTGCTTGAAGTTTGGATAGAATACCGCATCTAAATACACAGACATCAAGTTATTGAAGTCTTTTTGGTTACGAGACGATACCGGATACACTGTCTTATCAGAATAAGTCATCGCATTTAAGAAAGTATTCAGTGAACCTTTTAATAACTCTACAAATGGCTCTTTGGATGGATATTTCTTCGAACCATTTAACACAGAGTGCTCGATAATATGCGCAATCCCGTTATCATTATACGGTGGCGTACGGAACGCAATATTGAACGCCTTATTATCATCTTCGTTTTCAAGGTATAAGACCTCTGCGCCAGTCTTATCATGTTTGTACAAATAACCGACAGAACGAATATCTGGCAAGTCTCTTTTTTCAACTAAAGAGTACCCTTTAAAATTCTTTGTCATAAAATTCCTCCTTCAAGGCTTTTCACCCATTCTACCACTTTTAGCGCAAAAAAAGAAGATAAGGGTATGAAAATTGGAATTTCAGTTGGTATAAATATTCTTAGTCCACAGTATTACGAGTCACTTTAAACTGAATCTATGCAATAAAAAAATATAAAAATTATTCAATTATTTAATATTTTTTGCATCTTCTCATTTCATAAAATTGATATAACACATTATGAATAGCATCTTTTGGAAATATATAATATTAGTATTAAAAAGGAGCTGATAATGTACTACTTAAAAAAAATAAACTTTAATTTCGCAGTTATAACACTTCTCTTCTATTACTCTTAATTAGCTCTGTTTATTAATCATCTTATTATTTATATGGCAACCGCTGTTATCTATATACAAATTGTACAACAGTAGGAATTATTCTTGATTTCTAAAGAAAAATTATTTTCATTTTTTTGAGGCTATTTTGTGTCTAATAATCTTCATTTTCCCATATATAGTATTCTCCCCTATAAAAAAATCGAAAAAATTATTTTACTAAACTTTTGCATACAAAAAAGGAATTAAGCAACCTCAGTTACTTAATTCCTTCATAATAAAGAGTCATTTTAATCTAATGCTTTAATAAACTCTTGTGCTATGCGCGTTACGCTTTCGTATCCTTCAGTCGCAACTTTAGCAGATAGCGCACTACCGATTCCTACAGCGCAGGCTCCGGCTTCTTTCCACTCTTTCACATTTGAAGCTGAAACGCCACCAGAAGGCATTAAATTCACTTCTGGGATTGGTCCGTGAATAGCTTGGATGAATCCTTTACCAATCGTTCCACCAGGGAATAATTTCACGATTTTTGCACCAGCAGCAGTTGCGTTGACCACTTCTGTCACTGTTCCGCATCCTGGAGAATATTCAATGTCATTTCCCACTGCGTATTTTGCAATCTCTGGTGAAAAATGAGGACTTACTAAAAATTTTGCGCCAGCAGCTTTTGCTAAAGCCGCATGATCTAAATTCATTACGGTTCCAGCACCAACAATGACTTTTTTATCATTTTTAAATTCTTCACTCAATTCCTTAATGACTTCATCTGCCTTTGGTGTTGAGAACGTAATTTCAATGTTAAAAATGCCACCTTTAATCGCATAACGAGCGATATTTTTGGCATCTTCTTTATCTTTCCCGCGAATGACCGCAAAGAAATAATTTTCCTTCAACTGTTCAACTAACATACTTGATTTGCCTCCAAATAATTGTAAGCTTCTTCGAGATCATTAAATAATCCCTGACATTGTTCATGATTGAATGTCGACTGTTCTTGGTACAATTGTTCACTCACTAAGCAAACATCGATCCCTGCTCTTACTGCCGCTGTTGCCCCAATAAATGTATCCTCAAAGGCAATGGCGTCTTCTGCTTTAGCTCCAACACTTGCTAAAGCTACTAAGTAGATTTCAGGATCTGGTTTTACTTTTTTAACATGATCTGCACAAACAATCGCGTCAAATAAATGACTAGCCCCATTTTGTGATAACAATTCGTCGATTCTGGCTCTTGATGAAGACGAAGCTAAGACTACCTTTAGCCCTTTTTCTTTTAGCTTTTCGGCAATTTCTTTCGCAAACTTTTTCAACTTGATTTCACCATTATGTAATTTGATTTGATAGTATTCTTCGCGAACCGCACGAATCTTTTTAGCAAAATTCACATCATTCAGTAATTCAGCAACTTTCGCATCATTCGATTGTGCACTATGACCTGTAAAGGATTCTACAAAACCTTCTGGAGGTGTAATTCCAAAATGTTTAAACCCATAGTGCCACCCTTCTGCATATACGCGTTCACTATCTACAAATAAACCATCCATATCGAAAATTGCAACCTTTTTAGGCATGTCATTTCCTCCTAAAAGTCGTCGTCATCGTCAGATTCTTCAACGACTGATTTTTTCCATACATAATCATCAGAGATTGTATAGTTTTTCAATTCATTCACTGCAGCCTCTAAGTCGCTACCAAGGAGTTGTTGGTTAATTCCTTCAAGAACCATTGGTAAGCTAGCTCCAGCAATTAAGCGTACATTTTCAGCACGTTTTGCATCCAATTTATTCACAGAAAGCACTGATTGGTTATATGGAGAAGCACTTAATAAATCCGCAAAAATAAGCACTGATTCATTTTCATCATAACCAGTTAATGCTTCATAGATTTTTTCTCCAAACGCTTCTACAGATTCACCTGAGTGTAATCCGATTGTTGTGATTCCTTTTACTTCACCAAAAATCACTTCTGCTGCATCTTTAAATCCAGCAGCTAATTCACCATGCGTTACAATTAAAATTTGCATTATCGTTCCTCCAATATGGTTTTAATCTTTTGACGTTGACGCGTTAAAACGACATCCTCTATTTTCTCTGAAAGAATGGCATTTCCTAAAGAATCTAGATTTGGATGGATTTTAAGGCTCTTTTGATCAGCGCATTCTGTTACCGTTAAAGCAACGTTTGCTCCAACGCTATCTAATGCATAAATTTTTGATTGTGACTTGACACTATTTCTTAAAGCAACAAGCCCAATTTCATTCGTGCAGCCACCATCAACAATCGCGAATGCTACTTTTTTATTTCCCTTATATTTTGCTAACAAACTAAGAACGAGTACAAGAGAGGAAGTATTTCTCACTTGAGTTTTGCTACTAGCTCTACCCTTCACGATTCCATTGAGTACATAAAAGAAAGCTAGTGCAAAAACGGTCAGAACTGTTGTCAGTAGCGTTCCTTCGAACACGCGCATTAGGAAAAAGAAAATTCCTAAGCCAATACATAAACTAGCGATACTTTCAAAAGCAATTCGGGTCAACGTATTTCGTTTATTCTTTTCACTATCCGTGAAAGAATAATCGCCAAATGAAACAATTGGCGTATCGAAATACGTAGTGATAATTTTATCCGCTTTAGAAACATCCCCAATATAAATATTGTGATATTTTCTTTTCTTCTCCTCGATTTCAATGACATTGATATCATCTCGAATATTCAAGACATCTGAGAGGAAGGTTTGAATAAATTTATCCTTTTGTTTGTCAGAATTTCTCTTTTTTAGGAGAAATCCATAACGAACAATCCAATCGTTCATTTGGCGATTACTTTCCATGATTCTACCTCTTATAAATTAAAGTTTTTAAGTACTTCTTCTAAAGAAGTTTTAGGTGCTGAAGGAGTAGCTTGGAAGTAAATATCTTTAACTCCGTAGTTATCATGAAGATCTTTAAGAGTTTCCGCATCTGTTTTGTTTAAATATACAGATTTAGTGACTAATACATCTTCATCATTTTTCTTAGCAACACCACCAACGTTTAATTCTTCTACTGGTACGCCATGTCTAACAAGGTTTGCAATTGTACCAACAGTTTTAGCAATTAAAATACAGCTGTAGTCTTTGAATTGATATTCATCCCAATAGAATTTTGCTTTTTCTTCAGAAACTACAATTGTTTTTTGACCAGTACGGTTACCAGCGCTCTTATATAAATCCTTCATGAAAGGATCTCTTGAAACGACATCATCGACAACGAAGATTGAGTTTACTCCATCTCTTTGTGATAGTGTAATCATTACTTGTCCGTGGATTAAACGTTCGTCCACACGTGCTAAATTAACTTTACCCATTTATAGGTACCTCCAAATTATAAAATTCCAACAGATGCAAGGATTATTAGGATCAATGTTAACCATAATAATGCTTGGGTAACTTTGAGTCCCTTCTTAACGAAGTAATAATATACACCCATTACTACTGCTAACGGTAAAATACCAGGGACAATTTTGTCAAGTAATTCTTGAATAACGAATTGTTTACCAGAAAGTGTAAATTGTAAACTTGAAGTTACTTTAACGTAGTTACCAGCTAGGATACCCATCATGAATAAACCTAAAATTGACAATAAACTAATCATGTCTTTAACGCCAGAGCTATGAACTAAGCTTGTTGCATTTCTACCTAAAGAGAAACCTTGGCGAGCAAAGAATAAACCGATAAAGACTTGATATAACGCAAAAGCGATGAATGGGAATAATGCACCTAATGCACTACCTTCTTGAGCCCAAGGCACAGCAATCGCAATAAAGATATATTGCATTGTACCTGAGTCAATTGCATCCCCGATACCAGCAAGAGCACCCATTAAACCAGCTTTAGTGTTATACATTAAGTCATCTGTCATTGTAATTTCTTCATTTTCATACTCTTGACGAGCTCTTTCTTTTTCCATTGAAGACATTAAACCAGTGATGACCCCACCACCCCAAGTTAATTGAGTGTTGAAGAAAAGTAATTGTCTCTTGTATGCTTCTCTTCTTTTATCTGGATCTTTATATAATTTTTTAAGAACAGGCATCATTCCATATAGTAATGATGGTGCAAGATAACGGTCAAATGAGTGTGGGATTTCATTTGCAAAGTGCCATCTTAAATATGCTTTAGTAACGTCCTTTTGAGTAATTTCTTCAGGAGCTAATGCAGAATTTTTTTGAGTTGTTTCAGTATTCATTATCTATTCCTCCAATTAAAAATCATCGTCGCCGCCATCATCATCGAATTGCGCATTTGATGATGGTGCTGGGCTAGCAGCTACTGGTTGGTTGTTGTTTTTAGTTACCATTACGAAAATAGCAGCCACAAGAACACCAATAATTGCGTAAGTAACCATTGTAATGTTTAAAGGTTTGAAGATTACACTCATGAAGTATGCTAATAAGAAGAATACTAAGTAATCTTTACGTCCGATAACATAGATTGTTGTAGAAATACCGATTGCAGCTAAACCACCGCCGACTACTTCTAGCACGTGAAGAACAACTGTTTCTTTTAATTGAACGATAACATCTGCAATCACTGGAGCTCCCCAGTAAAGAGCAGCGAATACTAATGGTACGAATAGTAAGAATGAAGCAATTGTTGGATACCAAATGATTGAACGTTGGATAGCTCCATCATCCATTTTTTCAACAGCTTTATCCATGTATTTACCTAAGAATGTGTTAATGAAGAATCTTACTTGATATAAGTAACTTCCTAATAACCCAACTGGTACAGCAACCCCAATCGCTGCTTCAGGTGTTAAGTTTCCTAATAAAGCAACTGGTACAGCAATCGCCGCTGCAATTGAAGGTTCTGAAGGCATTGTTCCACCAGGAGAGAAAACCCCCATGTAGATTAATTGAAGAGCTGCTGTTACGATCATCGCATTAGCAACATCCCCCATGATTACCCCACAGACTAAACCAGTCATTAATGGTGAGAAACGAAGTGTTAACGTCGCACCACCACCGAGCCATCTAGACATAACGGCCGCTACCCAAAGGGCAATTAACAAACTTTGTACTACTGATAATGTTTCCATTACCTTTTTCCTCCTTTAATTGTTAGAAACTCTTTTCTAACTCTAATTGTTTTTGTTTTTTATAAAATGAATTTTAATAGGATGTAAAAATTGCATTTAAATGTCTTTCAGATCAAGAATCATCATGATTCTACTGTAACGTAAGTACTCTCATTTTGAACAGATCTTACTGGAAGCTTTCCTTCCACAATCACCTCGCAATCTTCTACACATTTTTCACCCATAGACTCTAAACATTCCATGGTATATGCAGAAGTATGTGGTGTCACCACTACGTTCTTAAACGCAAGGTATGGATGATTAGCGCGCCCAGGTTCAACTTCAAGTACATCAGTTGCAAAGCCAGCAATTTTACCGGATTTTAATCCTTCAATAATGGCTTCTTCTTCAACCAACGCACCTCTAGCTGAGTTGGAAATATACACATTAGGCTTCATCATTTCAACTTCTTTTTTGCCGATGAAATGATAGTTTTCTTCAGTAAGGTTCGCACATAAACAGATAACATCTGCATTGCGAATCAATTCCTCAAATCCAACTTTTTCAGCTCCATGTGCTTCTATTTCTAGTTTACTCTTATATGGGTCATATGCAAGCACTCGGCATCTAAAACCGTATCTTACAGTCTCAGCAACACAGCCACCTGTATTTCCGATACCGATAACACCGACTACTTTGTTATAAAGGGAATGGCCAATAAATGATGCCCGTTTTTCCCATTGGTCTCCTTCAACAGCTTTTAAGGCACCTACTGTTCTTCTCATAACGGCTAATAGGTTTGTAACGTTATTACCAGCAACAGCATCACGTTCAACAAGAGCTGGGATAATGGAAACAATCGTATTATGTTTTCTCGCTGCTTCTAAATCCACATTGTTAAATCCGATTCCGTGTCTTGAAATCAAGAGTAATTCATCTTTATGTTCAAAGAATTCAGCATCAAAAAACGGTGTTACACTTGCGATGATAATGTCGTAGCCTTTCAAATTTTCCGCTAATTCCTTTCCTGGAATTTCTTGAGGAAAATTGAAGTATTTTACTTCGCCAATCTTACTTAATCTCTCTAAGTGATTTGGAAAGATTTTTCCAAAACTACTCGAATTGACAATAGCGATTTTATGATGACTCATGAAATAGCCTCCTCATTATTTCATCTTCATTGCGTGTCCACCAAACTCATTTCTTAAAGAAGAAACAAGTTTATTAGAGAATTCATCTGCACCACAACTACTATTTCGAACAAATAATGAGTCTGCAATAACTGGAGTTGGAACTCCTAGGCGAAGTGCTTCTTCTAGCGTCCATTTTGCTTCACCATTACTTCCGATGACTCCTTCAATTTTTTCAAGTCTAGGATCTTTACGGAATGCTTCTTGCGCTAATTCCATTAACCATGAACGAATGACTGAACCATTATTCCACACTTTAGCAACTTTTTCGTTATCAAATGTGTATTCAGAATGTTCCAAAATATTGAAACCTTCACCAATAGCTTGCATCATACCGTATTCCACTCCATTGTGAACCATCTTCAAGTAGTGGCCTGCAGAAGGTTGATCTACAAATAGACAACCATCTTCAATCGCAATCGCTTCAAAGAAGTCTTTCACTTGATTGAAGGCTTCTTGGTCTCCACCAATCATTAGGCAGGCACCGTTTCTTGCTCCGCTCATTCCACCTGAAGTTCCACAATCTAGGAAATAGATTTCTTTTGCTTTTAATGTTTGATAGTTGTTTAAGCTATCTTTATAGTTAGAGTTTCCGCTATCGATGACGATATCTCCTGCTTTTAGAAGATTTGATAAATCATTGACGACTCCATTTGTAATTTTTCCAGCTGGAAGACTAAGCATTACCACCTTGACATCGTCCAAACCACTAATCAATTCTTCAACTGAATGACTAACGGTTAAACCTGCTTCTTGAGCCTTTTTAACTGACTCAGTCGACACATCAAACCCTACGACGTCAAAATTATGTTCCTTAGCATTGAGTGCTAAATTTAAGCCCATTTTTCCGAGTCCAATTAATCCGATTTTCATGTTGCATAGCTTCCTTTCAAGCTTTAATTTTGTTTTTCTACTGCTTCTTCAAGACCTTGTAAGTATGAAATACCAATTGCACGGTCATATAATCCGTAACCAGGTCTTGCAACTTCTCCCCAGATTGTACGTCCGTGGTCAGGACGTGCAATTCCATCGAATCCGATGTCATGTAATGCCTTCACGATTGCATACATATCTAGTGAGCCTTCTTTACTTAAGTGAGCCGATTCTAGGAAATGTTTATCTCCAAGAATTTGTACATTTCTTAAGTGTGCGAAATGGATTTTTCCTTTTAATGAGTGGATGATATCCACTAGGTCATTTTCTGGATTTGCTCCAAGAGAACCAGTACATAAGGTTACTCCGTTATAATCAGAATCAACGGCATTCACAATTTTTAGAATATCTTCTTTGTTTTTAGTGATACGAGGAAGACCAAACATATCAAATGGTGGATCATCTGGGTGAATCGCCATCTTCACACCATATTGTTCGCAGACAGGAATTACTCTTTCTAAGAAGTAGCAAAGGTTTTCGAATAATTTTTCTTCAGTAATTCCTTTGTACATATCTTCTAATTTTTGGAATTTTGCAAGGCGTTCAGGCTCCCAACCTGATAATTGGAATCCAGAAGTTTGTCCACTAATTAATCCAAACATTTGCTTAGGTTCGATTTGTTGAACCACTTTATCATCATATTCAAGTGTATGAGAGCCATCTGGAAGTTCATATTCTAGATTTGTTTTTGCCCAACCAAAGATTGGTTTGAAGCTGTAGCAAATCACGTTTACTCCGAGTTCTCCTAAATTTTTGATGTTTTCTTTATACACTTCAATATAATGATCGCGTTCAGGTGTTCCAGCTTTAATCGAATCATGAATCGATACACTTTCAATACCCGCCAATGTTAGGCCTTTAGCTTCCACTGCATTTTTCAATTCAAGAATTTCTTCTTTTGTCCAAAGGTCCCCTGGCAATTTTTTAACCAGTGTTCCAACAACACCATGCATATTTGGGATTTGTCTGATATGGTCTAATGTGATTGGATCGTTATCACCGTACCATCTAAATGTCCATTTCAATGTTTTCACCTTCCATAATTTGATGACAAGTTAACTTATGTTTAAATTATAACATTAAATTTTATTTTGTAAACACTTTTATAAAAAAATATTTTTTAATATTCTTTTCTTTTTCTTAACCCTGTGTTATGATTTCTGTAAAAGAGAAACGGGGAGGATTCTCATGAATAATATTTATTTATTAAACATTATTAAACAAAATAAAAATAAATTTAGTACTTCAGAAGACGCCCTAGTGGATTACTTCTTACAACTAAAAAACGATGAACTGGTCAATAAAACATTAGCCGATATGGCAAGTGATACAGATATTTCCCAAACAACTATTTACAACTTTGTAAAAAAATTGGGATTCAACGGCTTCCAAGACTTCAAAATTAAATTGGCATCGAATTCCATCAACCCTACTCAACCAGAACGTTTTGTGAACTATACAGAAATCACACCTTCTGATTCTTATATTGAGGTTGCTAAAAAGACCATTCATTTTAACCAACAATCTCTTGAAAACTTGATTAATTTCTTAGATGAAAAGACACTTCATCGTATCGTTCGTCTACTTGAGAAAAGTAGAAACATCTACTTCTTAGGTCAAGGTGGGTCCTCTGTTATCGCATTAGACTCTTATCATAAGTTTCTTCGCTCAAAGCTAAATTGTCATTATGTTTCGGACTACCATATCCAGTTGAGTATTTGTAGTAAACTCACTAAAGATGACTGTGTATTTCTCTTCTCACATTCAGGAGATTCTTTAGAAACCATTAATCTTGCAAAAATCGCGCAAAAGAATCATTGCCCGATTATTTGCATTACAGGTAATCCAACAGGGAAAATTTTAAAATTTGCAAATGAATCAGTTATTGCTTTCTCGCAAGAAGCTAAGTACAGAACTGAGAGCTTAACTTCACGACTTCTCTATCAAACAGTAATGGATATTTTATATACCATCATTATGTTTAAAGATGAGGAAGAAAACGAGAAAGTTCTGAAAAAACAAAGATCTGCTCTCTCACTTTCTAAAACTAGTGAAGATTAGATTCCACTAACAGTGTTTGCCAAAAACGAAAGGACGGTTGTTTTTCAACCGTCCTTTCCCTATATATACAAAAATTCCGAAATTCACTTATAAGTGAAGTGCACCCTGTCAAGTAGACAGGAAATAATTAAAGTGTATGACGAGTTCATAAGAACTCGTCTTTTTATTTATGCTGGGATTTTTAATCCCATTGATAAAGTAATTCTTTTCTTATTATAGAACTGAATATACTCCTCAATTTTCTTGAAAAGAGATTCATAGGTTTTGAAATGATATAAACGATATACTTCTTCCTTTAATGTCCCCCAGAATGCTTCAATTGGTCCATTATCGATACATCTTCCAGGACGGGACATACTATGTGTTATTTGTCCTTTTTCTATAAAGTGCTTAAAGAAATGAGAAGTATATTGGAATCCTCGATCACTATGAATCATTGTTTTTGTTGGAATTATCTTCCTTTTTATTTGATCAAAAGTATCTTTAACGATTTGATTATTGTTTTGTTTAGATATTTGATATGCAACTATTTTCTTTGTGCCATAATCTAAAACTGCACTTAAATAAGCTTTTTCTCCCTTTCCATACTTCAATTCAGTGATATCCGTTAATAGTAGAGCCATTGGCTCGTAGTCTTTCTTAAATTCTCGATTTAAAATATTAGCTGCAGTGTATTCTTCAGTGTTCGATTTATAACGATAACGTTTTTTTCGTATAACTGCCTTTAATCCCATTAGTTTCATAAGACGCTGAATACATTTATGATTCACTTTTGCATTTCTATAATAGTTTAAATAGATTGTGATACGACGATATCCATATATACCTTGAACAGATTCATATACT
>JAGZLX010000012.1 GCA_018364485.1 Granulicatella adiacens | reverse complement strand
TTGTTGTTGTTGGAGCTTCCGTTGTTGTTGTTGGAGCTTCCGTTGTTGTTGTTGGAGCTTCCGTTGTTGTTGTTGGAGCTTCCGTTGTTGTTGTTGGAGTTTCTGTTGTCGTTGTAGCTGCTGTTGTTGTAGCAGTAGTAGATTCAGTTGTTGTTGTAGATTCAGTCGTTGTTGTAGTTGGTTTGTTTGAAGTATTCACAACTTTGATGACGTTTGAATCATTAATTTTTTCAACTTTTGAAGTATATCCATCAGGAGTGTTCACTTCTTCTACTGAGTACTCAATTTTCTTACCGTCTTTAATACCAGGTAATTTAGTGAAATCAGCTTTCCAACCAGACTCTTTTGTTAGAGTTTTCGTCATACCGTCTAATTTTTTACCATCAGCTACTAATTGAACTGTGATCTCTTTACGGTCTGCTTCGCTATCTCCAACCCATTCTTTTTGAACTGTAACAGTTGTGTCACCAGTCACCCAGAACTTCAATTCTGTGTTATTCCAGAACGCTGGATCTTCTTGTGGAGTTGTGATTTCGTCAGATTTCAATGTAGCGTTGTTGTCTACGCGAATTGTAGTCTTAGGAATTAATGTTTGGTATTCAACGATTACTTCTTCGTCTGAAGCTGTTTTGAAAACATCACTTACGTCTGATAAATTCACAGTAAATCCATTACCGTCTGCATCAAATTTAACGTGTTTCCAGAAATCCCAACCTGAAGCAACTACTTGTCCACCTTTTCTTAATGTGAATGATGGTTTTAAGTAAGTTCCCACAAAGAATTCACTTGCTGCATGGTTAGCAGCCGGAGCAAAAGTGATTTTAGAGTAATCTACCGCTGGAGCTTGAATGCGGTCTGTTACCACTGGATTTGTCAATGCTTGTTTTTTGCCATCTCCATTGATACGGATGAACCAAGTAGTTAAATAATAGTCGTCTCCAACATTCATCCATGCATAGTTTTCTGAAGCATCTAGTTTGAATTGTTTAGAGACAAAATCACCAGTACGGTTGTATTTATTAATCACAGATTCAAATACACCAGGACCATCAGGACGTGTGATGACAACTGATTCAGAACCTACTTTTGAAGTAGCTGTTTTGTTTCCAGGATTTCCTGGTGTGTTATCCCATTCCGCTTTGTATGAGAATCCACCTTTTACGTTTTGGTTCATTGATTCGATTGCCTTTTTGAAAGTAAAAGTAATCTTTTTACCTGTCATCGAAACAGTCGCTACTTCAGCACCGTTTGCTTGTAGTGATTGTGTTGCGATTTCAGTGATATTAACACCTTCTGGAGCATCGATTGTGAAAGTGTCGCCTTCTTTAACAGATTTACCTGTTAAATCCCAGTCAAAAGAAAATGTAACCTTTTGACCAGCTGCTGTTGCTTTTAAGTTTGACACTGTTGGTGTTACTGTAGCCGCGTTCACAGGTTGCATTAACGTTAATCCTAAAATCGCCCATGCAATCATCGCAACGAAAGCTACTGTTTTCTTGAAGCTAGATTTCATTTTTTTCCTCCATTCCTTTTCTTGGCTCTGTGGCCTCATCTTGTTTGAACGCCCAAAAACGTTGTCCCACGTAATTTAATAATACGTACAAGCCCATTCCAATCACGAGTGCGATATTTCCTTGTAATTTTTCTCCTGCTCCTTGGAAAAGATACAAGGCTAAAGGTTTAGCAACCCCGTACGCTAACAAATAACATACGGTCAAATTAATCGCGAATCGGATAATGGCTTTTGGACTGGTTTCCTCCACCTCAAATGTGTACTTTTTGTTAAGAAAATAACTAAGTATTCCTCCACATAAGTAGTTCATCGCTGATGACACCCAATAGTCCATCTGCAGCATATTAAAGCAGAAAAACATAATAGCCGTTCCGAACAATGTATTTATAATTCCAACGACGATAAATTTTAAGAACGTCTTATCAAATATTTTGAGTAGTTTATTTTTCAAATTGTTTCCTCCAAATTTACCCTCATTGTGTACATTATACACCTATCTTCACAAAAAAGCACAACTTATGAACAAATTTCTTCATAAGTTGTGCCATTATTTTTTCTGATTATTTCCAAAGACTATTCTTCGTCTTCTTCGTCGAAATCTTTGTCTAAATCTTCGTCGTCGATGATAATTAAATCTTCTTCCACGCTTGCTTCGTCT
Organism: Granulicatella adiacens; assembly: GCA_018364485.1. Lineage (GTDB taxonomy): Bacteria > Bacillota > Bacilli > Lactobacillales > Aerococcaceae > Granulicatella > Granulicatella adiacens_A. The sequence goes on along the minus strand of JAGZLX010000012.1, from coordinate 30,337 downwards.
TCTAAGTCTTCGTCAGCACCTAGTTCATTTAAGTCAGAGCGGTAAGCATCGATTTCATCTGCTTCATCATCTTCATCATCAAGATCCACATCGATATCGTCGTCTAAGTCATCGCTATCAAGCTCTTCATCATCAATAAGCTCTTCATCTTCTGGATCATCATCGTTGTAATCGATAAGATCGTCACTGCCGAACGCGTTAACTTTCTTACGTTTCTTACGAGGTTTCTTCACTTCTTCGTCTTCCATAGATGTTGCAATTTCTTCATCGATAGAATCGATTGGATACCATGCACGTAATCCCCAACGGTTATCCCCAAGTGAGATAAAGCTTCCGTCGATATTTAAGTCTGTATAAAAGCGAGCCATACGTGATTCTAACGCTTCGTCACTTAATTCCATGTATTCTTGAATTTCTACTAATAATTGGTTGAAATCTAAAACTTCATTCTTAGCTTCTAAAATAGCATGCGCTACTTCGACCATTGATAATTCGTTTTTATTAATGCCATCGAGTTTCTTTAATTCCAATGGTTACACTTCCTTTCCTGTTCATCCTAAACAGTATAGCACAGATTCTTCATATTGTGCTACTTTAGAGAGATTTTTTATACATTTTCTCCTGTTTGTAAATGGAACGTCACCAGCGAGCTTGTAATCAGCTGTCTTTGTTGGAATAACTGATATTCCAGAACCACTAGCATGGTCTCTTCCGTTTCTTCCACATGTAGTTGTTTTGTCTGAATATCAAAATGCATTTGACGACCAGCACCTAATTCATAGATTCCTTTCGTCACCTTTGTTTTATTGAATTCCATTTTACTACGCGCATCACCTTGACGATGAAGTGTCACATGCGGCACTTCTCCCGTTGTATCGACTTCCACTTTCACACGCGTATTCGTCTCATCCTCTACATAACTAAGCACAAAACCAGAGTCTTTGCGAAGACGCGTCGCATCCGCAAGCATCCGCTGCTTCATCGTTTCCCCGCCTTGACTCAAAACCGTCTCAATCGTTAATTTCACAGTCCATCCCCTCTCGTTTTCTTCACTTCTCCTTTTCTGGATTTTCAGCGGGCAAGCAAACTCTGCGCTCTAACCCCTATACCAAAAAGGATTCTAAATTCAAAAACTTTTGATGTCGGAGAATTTTCGGAACTTTTTGGGAGGGAGAACCTTTCGGATTCTTATGTAGCTGTTTTGTACAACAACTACAACACTCCCAACCTCATTCTTCTCCATCCAACCTTCTTTGGATTTCTAAGGGGCAAGCAAACTTTGTGTTGTATCCCCTATTTCAAAAGGTTTCTAAATTCATAAAACTTTTGATGGTGGAGAAATTTTCGGATTCTATAGTAGCAGTAATAGGAAAAGCATTAAAACGAATAAGGGGGAGTTAGGAATTTATTTCCTTACTCCCCCTTTGAGGCTTTAAAGGCGAGAGACTTCGGCTCGAGCCGCTGCCCTATTACAGCTACTATGAAGACATCCGAAAAATTTCGAAGCCATCAAACATATATTTTAGTATTTCGCTAACTCTTGTTGTAATAGTTGGTTTACAACGCCAGGGTTTGCTTTCCCTTTCGTTTGCTTCATAATCTGCCCAACTAAAAATCCAACAGCACGGTCTTTACCATTCTTGAAATCTTCAATAGACTGCGCATTGTTCGCCAACACATCTTGAATAATCGGTAATAACTGAGCTGGATCACTCAATTGAACCATACCGTGTTTTTCAACAACGCCTTTTGCAGTTCCGCCTTCTTCTGCTAATAACAAGAAGACTTTCTTCGCTAATTTCGAACTGATTGTTCCGTCCGCGATTAATTGAATCATTTCTGCTAAGCTTTCTGGCGTTAACTTCAAGTCTTTCAACTCTAATTTCTTGCTGTTCATGTGCGCTGAGATGTCACCCATTAACCAGTTTGACGCTTGTTTAGGGTCAGCACCAGCCGCAACTGTTGCATCGAAGAAATCAGACATTTCTTTTGTTAATGTTAATACCATTGCATCGTATTCTGGTAAGCCAAATTCGCTCACATAACGTTCACGACGTTTGCTTGGCATTTCAGGAATAGAAGCACGCACTTCTTCAATCCATTCATTTGAGATTTGGAAGTTTGGTAGGTCTGGCTCTGGGAAGTAACGGTAGTCACTTGAACCTTCTTTAACACGCATTAAAATCGTTTGGCCTGTCGCATCATCAAAACGACGTGTTTCTTGTAGGATTTCTCCTCCATTACGTAGAACGTTTGCTTGACGAACTTCTTCGAATGCTAACCCTTTACGTACGTTGTTAAATGAGTTTAAGTTTTTCAACTCTGTTTTTGTACCGAATTTTTCTTGACCATAAGGACGAATTGAAATGTTCGCGTCACAACGCATTGAACCTTCTTCCATCTTCACGTCAGAAACACCCGTAAACATGATGATTTGACGAAGTGCTTCAAGGTACGCATAGGCTTCTTCAGGAGAACGCATATCTGCTTCTGATACGATCTCAATCAGTGGAGTTCCTTGACGGTTTAAGTCCACATATGAGAATCCGTCTGTTCCGTGCGTATTTTTACCCGCATCTTCTTCTAAGTGGACACGTTCAATACGAATACGTTTTGTTTGTCCTTCTACTTCGATATCAATCCAGCCATCATGACCGATTGGGTAATCGAATTGAGAGATTTGGTACGCTTTTGGATTATCAGGGTAGAAATAGTTTTTACGGTCGAATTTTGTATCTTGAGAAATCGTACAGTTCAACGCAAGAGCTGCACGCATCCCGAATTCTAACGCGCGTTTATTCACGACAGGAAGAACCCCTGGATATCCCCAGTCGATCACGTTTGTATTTGTATTTGGTTCCGCACCGAAATGTGCTGGTGATGGAGAGAACATTTTTGAATCAGTTTTTAATTCAACGTGGCACTCTAAACCAATAATTGTTTCAAAGTTCATGTGATTGTTCCTCCTTATAATTGTGGGCGGCGTAAGTAGTAATCATTTGCTTGTTCAAATGCATACGCTGCTTGGTAAATCGTTTTTTCTTGGAAGTAATTTCCGATTAATTGAATTCCGACTGGTAGGCCTTCGTTAGTGAAGCCAGCAGGAACTGAAATCGCTGGTAATCCAGCTAAGTTTACAGGAACTGTTAATAAGTCCGCCATGTACATTGCGATTGGGTCGTCACTGTGTGCGCCTAATCCGAATGCGGCAGAAGTTGTTACAGGTCCTAAGATTAAATCATAGTTTTCAAATACTTTTGCAAAGTCTTGTTTGATTAATGTACGTACTTGACCCGCTTTCTTGAAGTAAGCATCGTAGTAACCAGAACTTAAGCTGAATGTTCCAAGCATGATACGACGTTTTACTTCCATACCGAACCCTTCAGAACGGCTCTTCACGTATAAATCTTCTAATGTTTCTGCGTCTGTTGAACGGTGACCATAACGAATTCCGTCGAAACGTTGTAAGTTAGAAGAGGCTTCAGATGAGGCGATGATATAGTACGCTGGAATACCGTATTTAGAGTGAGGTAGGCTCACTTCTTCCACGATAGCACCCATTTCGCGGTATTGATCAGCCGCTTTTAAGACAGCTGCTTGAACTTCAGGGTCCACACCTTCACCAAAATATTCTTTTGGTAACGCGATACGCATGCCTTTGATGTCGCCTGTTAATCCTTTATGGTAAGCAGGCACTTCTTGTGGCACACTTGTTGAATCGCGGTGATCATATCCAGAAATCGCGCTTAATACTAAGGCGTTATCTTGAACTGTACGTGTGAATGGTCCGATTTGGTCTAAGCTTGACGCAAAGGCAATCAAACCGTAACGAGAAATACGACCATAAGTTGGTTTCATCCCAACAACCCCTGTGAAACTTGCAGGTTGGCGGATAGAACCACCTGTATCTGAACCAAGTGCAGCTAGTACTTCACCAGAAGCAACCGCTGCGGCAGAACCACCTGAAGATCCACCAGGTACTTTAGTTAAGTCCCAAGGATTTTTTGTTTTCTTGAAGTAAGAAGTTTCCGTTGAACCACCCATGGCAAATTCGTCCATGTTTAATTTACCAACGTTAACCGCACCTTCAGCTTTTAACAATTCCATAACGTGCGCGTCGTAAATTGGGTTGAAGTCTTCTAACATACGGCTTGAAGCAGTTGTTAAAAGGTCGCGAGTCACGATATTATCTTTAATCCCGATTGGAAGACCTTGAAGAGACGCTTCATCTCCGTAGCCTTTTTCGTCAGCTGCGGCCGCTTGTTTTAACGCTTCTTCTTCGTTTAATGTCACGAACGCTTCTACTTTAGGTTCTAAAGCATGGATACGTTCGAATGTTTCTTTTGTTAATTCCACAGAAGTGAATTCTTTATTACGAAGACCTTCGTGAAGCTCAACTAATGTTTTGTTTTCAATAATACTCATGCTTCACCCTCCTCGTTTTCACCCATAATCGCAGGCACTTGAATAAATCCATCTTCGCTTGTTTTCACATTACGCATTAACAAGTCGCGGTCTGTTCCTTTTTCAGCAACGTCTTCACGCATCACATTCACTAATGGATATCCGTGAGTTGTGACAGGCACACCCGTTGTATCTACTTCATTTAATTGTTCCACCATATCAATGATATCGCTCATTTGTTCTGTAAAATGAAGGATTTCATTGTCGGCAAAAGTTAACTTTGCAAGTTTGGCAACGTGTCTAACTTCTTTTTCCTCAATGGCCATGTTTTTTCCTCGCTTTCAAAATCATTACTTTACTATTGTAAAAGGCTTATAGGCCTCCGTCAACGTTAATCAAAGATATGGTATGTGAAGACTCCTTGCGACATATCTTGCAACAGGAATGCTTCCATTCCATTAATCGAACTAATGCGAACTTCTACCGGTGTTGTTTTCGGTAAGTATTTATTCGCAACATCTGTTACGTGCTGTGCTAAAGCGATAATTTCTGATTCGCCATAGAATTGCGTCATGATATTCACAACCATCTTCTTAGCTACATTATCTTGATACATCACGCGAGCCGTTACCCCTGAGAGGTTCGGGAAGAAGTTTTGCACTTCTGTTCTGAAGTTTTCAAACGCTGTTGACTCTTCTGTCGCAGATTCGTTCACTAACGGAAGCACAACTACTTTTTGGTTCACGTTTGACCAGTTTGTAATCTCTGTTCCTTCTACTGAAGTTGCTTCAAGAACGTATACCCCGCCACCGATGTCATCTTTAGACGTTTGACGGAACACTCCAAATACGATTGGCACGGCCTTCAACGCATCGTTTTGACGCAGTCTTGTTAGGATTGTGTTGGCAATCGCTTTGGCTTGTTCGATCATCGCTTCGTTTGAGATTTCTGTTTCAGCGTCTTTGCCATCGTTCGTGTAGTAATCCACACTATTCATCGCAATCCCGATACTAATCCCACCTAATTCAAAGTTGTTTTCCGTTTGAATCATGTAGTCTTGTTCAAGAATTTGCGCTAAATAAATTGGCGCACGACCTGTTGGAGACGTATCTCCGTTATCAGCAGGATTTAATCCATCTGGATTTTTATCACTCTTACGCGCAATCCATTTAGCCGTTGTTTCGGCATCGATGATTTGGCCTTCTCTAAAGAAGTATTGGTTCGTTGGGAACACGCTTCTTGAAAGGTCAATCAATCCTGTTTCAAAGTTCTTTAAGTTGAACCCTGTATTTAAGCTTAATGTCGCACCGCGGTTTTGGCTCACTTCGTATTTACCATTTGTGATAAGCGCGCGGTAAAAATTGTTTGATAATTGATTTGTTGTTGATTGTACTACTTTTGTATTGGAATCTTTATTGGTATTCGTGCTAGGTTGATTCGCTCTTGTAACGTCTGCACAGGCAGCAAGCGAAATCACACTGGCTAATCCAAGTAATCCCAATCGTAATTTCTTTCTCATGTGACATCCTTTCTATGCAAGAGAATCGAGAAACTGTTGCTCACTCCAAACTTCGATACCAAGGTCATTGGCCTTCGTTAATTTACTTCCGGCAGAATGACCCGCAATCACCACGTCCGTTTTCTTAGAAACAGAACCAGTCACTTTGGCACCAAGCGATTCGAGTTTTTCTTTTGCATCTTGTCTTGTTAATTGTTCTAAAGTCCCTGTTAATACGACCGTCTTACCGCTGAGGACGTGTCCTGAGGCAGCTGAGTCGTCTTTTGTCACTCCAAGATAGGTCATATTCACGCCACTATCTTGCAATTCTTGAATTAATTCTTGAACAGATGGTTGTTCAAAATAAGTTTTTACACTATAAGCAATAATATCACCTAAACCATCAATTTCCAACAATTGTTCAATGCTCGCCTCTTTCAAAGCTGTCATCGTTTTAAAATGTTGCGCTAATTCTTTCGCCGCCTTGGTTCCGACATGACGGATTCCAAGTCCTGTAATGAGGCGTTCCAATGAGTTTTCTTTACTCTTCTCAATTGCTTCAAGAATATTTTCTGCGCTCTTTTGTTGAATTTTATCTAACGCTAATAGCTGGTCTAGTGTTAATTGATATAAATCTGCCACATCGAGAACAAGCCCTTCTTCAAAGAGTTGCTTAATGACACGTGGCCCAATTCCACTCATATTCATCGCATTTCGTGAAACAAAGTGGCTTAACCCTTCTGTCAATTGAGCAGAACATTTTGGATTCAAGCAGCGAATCGCCACCTCTTCTTCCAAATGTTCTAATTTTGCATGACAGACCGGACAAGTCGTTGGAAACTCGTACTGCTGACTCGTTGCAGGACGTTTCTCTAAAATTACGCGTGTGACTTCTGGAATAATGTCTCCAGCCTTATGAATCACAACGGTGTCTTCTAGACGAATGTCGCGCTCCTTAATCAAGTCAATATTATGCAAGCTCGCACGGCGCACCGTCGTTCCTGCTAGTTGAACGGGATCCATCACCGCAGTTGGCGTTACAACCCCCGTACGTCCCACCGTCCACTCGATATCACGAACAATCGTTTGCGCTTCTTCTGCTGGGAATTTATACGCGATTGCCCAACGTGGTGCTTTCACCGTAAAGCCGATTTCTTCTTGAGCGGCAAAATCGTTCACCTTAATTACCATACCGTCGATTTCATATGGTAAATCTGGACGCTTTGCAGCAATCGTCTCGATGTAATTCCATACTTCATCAATCGTTTGGCATTTTAAGCGTTCTGGATTTGTGACAAAACCAATCTCTGCCATTTTCTCTAAGAGCTCTTCTTGGGTTGAAACATTAAGCTCTTCCACACTTGGGCTGCTGTAAAGAAATACAGATAAGTTTCTCTTCGCCGCGATTTTTGGATCGAGCTGTCTGAGACTTCCTGCCGCCGCATTTCTTGGGTTGGCAAAGACTTCAAGACCTTCTTCTTCACGCGACTGGTTTAATGCTACGAATGCTTTTTTCGGCATATAACATTCTCCGCGCACTTCGATATTCCAATGTTCTTTGAGAGAAAGCGGCACAGATTTAATCGTGCGGACATTCCCCGTCACATCTTCCCCAGTCGTTCCGTCACCACGAGTCGCTCCGAGTACAAGCTGTCCGTCTTGATACGTCAACGCGATTGAGAGCCCATCGATTTTCAATTCACACACATATTCAATCGCACGGTTCGTTAATTTACGAAGACGCGCATCAAATTCTTCCAAGTCTTCTTTTGAGAAAGCATTTGAAAGGCTGAGCATTGGATTCGTGTGCGTCACCTTCTGGAACTGGTCGAGTACTTCTCCACCCACACGTTGCGTAGGTGAATCAGGCGTCACGAATTCCGGATGTTCTGCTTCAAGCGCCACTAGCTCATGATAAGCCTTGTCGTACTCCGCATCGGTTGCAGTTGGCTTATCTTCCACATAATACTCATGACTCCAACGATTTAATTGTTCTTTTAGCTCTTCAATTCTCTGTTGAATCGTTGTACTCATCTTCATCCTCTATTCTTCGATTTTTTCGATTGGGGCAAAACTTGCAAGGAGTCGTTTAATGCCCATTCCTGCAAAGGCCACGTCTAACTCTTGACGGTCTCCCTCACCAGTGATACGGACAACGGTTCCTGTTCCCCATTTTTTATGCGACACTTTCATACCCACTGTCCAGCCATCTGTTGAAGATGAACTTGCTTGTTGCGGCTTGTCTGCACGTTGAATTCGCGCTGGCGTCGTTTGTTTCTTTTGTAAATAACCACCGCCACTAGACGATTGGCTACTTGAGCGGTAGCGGTCAAATAATCCTCCGCCACCTGTTGATGACGTAGACTGAGAGGTGCTACGTGTGCCATAAGATGACGTTTGGCTACGCGTTCCATAAGAAGATCTCGAATCGTTCGTATAGAAACTGCTTGAGTAATACGAATCACTCACCGTTACGCCTTCTTTTTCTAATAAGCTGTCATCAATTTCTTGCATGAATCGTGATTCACGATAGTTTTGTGTCTTCCCGTAAAGAAGTCGTGAGTACGCACGAGTCATAAAGAGTTTCTTCTCGGCACGGGTAATCCCTACATATGCCAAGCGACGTTCCTCTTCTTCGCCATCTTCTTGCAACGAACGTCCTGATGGGAAAATCCCGTCTTCCATTCCGACAAGAAACACAACCGGGAACTCAAGCCCTTTTGCCGCATGCAAGGTCATTAAGGTGATTTGAGAAGCGCTCGTTTCTTCTTCGCTTTCCATATCCGTCACTAGTGACAAGTCTGTTAAGAATTGGACGAGCGGTGATTCTTCAGCCTCTCTATCGAGTCGTTGTTCTTCGAACTCTTTGGCTACCGATAGGAACTCGCGCATGTTATCGATACGTGCATCGGCTTCCATCGTACGCGCTTGTTCAAGGGCTGTAATATACCCTGATTTTGTCATGACTTCTTCGATGAGGTCCGTCAATGTGACGAACTCTTGCATCTTCGTTAAGTCGGCGATGAGTTGTGCAAAATCAGCTAAGCCCTTACCTGCTTTACCAGAAATGCCGTTTAATGGACTTCCGGCTGCTTCTAAAAGGGAGAAGCTATGCATTTCGGCAAAGAGAGCGAGTTTTTCAATACTCTTATCCCCGATTCCGCGTTTTGGCGCATTCACCACACGTCTGAAACTAAAATCATCTGTTGGGTTCACTAATAGTCGTAAGTAAGCAAGAAGGTCTTTGATTTCCATGCGCTCATAGAAGCGTTGGCCTCCGACCATCTTGAATGGCATATTCGCCTTTAGTAAATCTTCTTCAAGAGTACGTGACTGTGCATTACTTCTGTAAAGCACCGCAAAATCGCTATAGTCATACCCATCAAAGTTCACCATTTTTTGAATCGTGCTGATGACATAACGAGATTCATCATATCCCGACTGTCCGCAGTAATACGTGATTTTCTCACCGGCTTCATTGTCGGTCCACAATTCTTTTGGCTTACGATTCACATTGTTTTCAATGACTTGGTTGGCTGCTTTTAAGATGGTCTTTGTTGAACGATAATTTTGCTCGAGAAGGACCACTTTTGCATCCGGATAATCTTGTTCGAATGACAAGATATTTTCCATATCGGCCCCACGCCATCCGTAAATACTTTGGTCGGCATCCCCTACAACGCAGATGTTTTTGAATTTATCTGCAAGGAGCTTCACCAATAAGTATTGCGCGTGGTTCGTATCTTGATACTCATCCACGTGGATGTAGTGGAATTTTTGTTGGTAGTAATCCAACACATCTTGATGTTCTTGGAATAATTTCACGGTCAACATGATAAGGTCATCGAAGTCTACCGTCATATTTTTACGCATTTCTGCTTGATATTCTTTATAACATTTCGCATAAATTTGGCTCACATAGTCCAAATGGTTCTTCGCAAATGTTTCTGCATCTTCGAAATTATTTTTCGCATTGCTGATGGTTGCTAAAGCTCCACGTGGCTCGTAGCGATCCGTATCGATATTCAGCTTTTGCATAATTCGTTTCATCGCTGAAAGCTGGTCGCCTGAATCGATAATCGTAAACGACTTGGCTAAACCGATACGCTCACAGTCACGTCGAAGGATACGCACGCACATCGAGTGGAAGGTTGATACCCACATATCTTGTGCCTGTTCCCCTACAAGTGCCGCCACACGCTCTTTCATCTCATTAGCGGCTTTATTCGTAAACGTAATCGCTAAAATATTCCACGGTTGTACCGCTTCTTCTGCCAAAATATAGGCCATGCGGTGGGTTAACACACGCGTCTTCCCACTCCCCGCACCGGCCATCACTAAAAGTGGCCCTTGCGTATGCATGACCGCTTCTTTTTGGCGAGGGTTCATTCCCTTAATTAAATCACTCGAATTTTTCACAACTCTGTCCTTTCGTAAAGGTTATTGAACGTTGAAAAATAAGTCTGTTACTTCAATTTCTCTAAGTAAATCCACACTTGAAGCTCCGCGTAGTCGAATCACACCAAGCACGTCAGTTGGGCGTTTTGGTGTTAATTGGAAGAACTCGAAGTCCCATTGTGGTTTCAATAACGTAAATAAACTTGCTTTTTCCATCATCGATTCGTAAATTGGCACGATGATCATTTCTTCTTTGATCTCTTTGTATTCGATTGGTAATCCTGTTGCCACGCGCACAAGAATCTCAGACAAGCTATGACCTAAGAAGGCGCTGCTGAACTGTTGTTGCACGAGTGGTAATTGGTTAACCCCATCCACATAGAAAATACCGTTATTTCCCATCTTCACTTGAATCGAAAGAATCGTTGTTCCAGATAAGTTATCCATAATCTTGAAAGCAATGCGTTTCAATTCTTGGACCCATTCTGGATTTAGTCGACGAGAAACGATACTGTATTTTAATTTTCCAGTGATGTAAACATCTTCTGAAATCGGAAGGACTGTCACGCGGTCTTCGTAGTCACGCACGACTGTCACTGTGAAATGACGTTGCGCTGGAACGAAGGCTGTTAACATACATGGTCCTTCTTCCAGTTTTTCAAGAACGCGGTCTTCGAAATCTTCATCGTAGAGCTCTAACTTTTCTTCCACGCGATTCTTTACAAGATTGCTTTCTAAGTAGGCTGGAAGGCCGATGCTTTGAACAATCGAAGGCAATTCTCCGACCGTTGTCACCAAGCTATATGGCGCCAAGTTAATCGCATGCGTATCTAAGAATAATTTTTCAACCGTACGATTTTGCGAAATTTCTGCTAGTTCAAACGATTGATAATAACGAGTTTTACTGCTGATTTCATATAGCACATCAACCGGTACTAAGTTTGTTAATAATAAAACCGTGTCTACTTTTTCTGCGAAATCTAATAACGCCTCACGGTCTTTGTAAGAAGAGACGATTTCATATTCAGCCATCGAAATAGCCGCCTCGTTTGATTGGTGGTAGCAGTAGACAACGTACCCCATTTTTCTTGCTTCGCGAGCGATGGATGCTACTTGCTCATCTCCACCGATAATTCCGATGATGGCTCCTGGTAATAACTGACTCATTAATATCCTCTCCTTTACTGATCCATTTAAACGTTACGAACTCTTTCGTACGGACACGGTTGTTTCTTCTGTTGGTAATTGATCGTATTTATATAATTCATGCTCTTCAATCATTTGAATAAGCTTTTGCGCATACGTCGGGTCGGTCGCATACCCTGCATCTTGCAAGGCTTGTGCCGCTTGCTTGTAGTTTCTAGCTCCAAGCACCTTGTGATAGAGCGTTGGGTCCCAATCCACGCCGTACGCTAATAGTTGCGCATGGGCTTCAACTGATTCTGCCCAGCTTTCATACACGCGAAATCGTCCGTTAATCGTAATCCATGTGTTATTCACGAATTCTGCGGTTTCTAGGATGACATTTGGTTCATCAGCTGACCCTTTCACACCGTATAAATTATAATATTTACTTGCTAATAAACTCTCTCCCCAGTTCGATTCAAGAATCGCTTGCGCTAAACTCACACTTGGCAACACGCCGTAGTCTTTATACGCTTGTTGCGCCGCTGGGATGAGTACTTTTAAAAATTCATCTTGTGTCACGTGTATTTCCTGTGGCTCGGATTTATGTTCAGATAACCATGTGATGGTCCCGGCCAAAAGAACGCTTGCTACAGCTACGATGAGAAGTCCCGTCAATTTCGATAATGACTTGAACCACTCGACAAGATGAAAGACGAATTTATTTTTTCTTTTCTTTCTTTTCGCCACAGTTTCACCACTTTCTTTATCTTTTCAATTTTATCATAAAATGGCCTATAAAAAAATGGATACCCCCTTGTTTTCAAAGAGAGTATCGCATTCATTTTGCAAACTGTTATTCCTCTAAATTAGATTCTGGAACAAATGCATTTTTGCTATATTCCAAATATTTTTGTTGCGCTTTTTCGTCCTTCATCCATTCAAGGAGCTCTTGTTTTTTCGTACCGATTTGTTTATGCGTAATTCCTACCACACGAATCTCAATAATATCTTGGTAACTCCAATGACCGTATGTCGTTGCCACGCGTAAAATCGTGACATTTTCTTTGAATTTACCCTTGCTGACAGCAGCCGTCTTCCAATCCACGCGGACATTTTCTTGACGAATCCAGCGACTCGCAATCGCCACCTTCAAACGTAAATATTCAGCTACTGGGTCTGAAGCGACTTCTGGGAGGACATCGGCATTTCGGGCGACTTTATTCGCGAGCATCCACTCGTAATCCGTAAACAGACGTGCGATTTTTTGCAGATTTTCTGCCTTCAATCCGCGTTCCCCGTTCTTCCATCTCGTCCAACTTTGGCCACTAATCCCCAATTCTTCTGTATAAAATGCCTTTTCTGAGACATAACGTTCTCTAACAGCGTTCACTACAATTAATACAAATGCTTCATGCATCTTCATCACCTCTTGAATACATTATACACCTTTTAGGTGCATCGTTCAATAACTCTACCATTTTTTTATCACATATATTATAATAGCGATATCTAAAAAAAGCAGAGGTGAGAGCGTGCCACAATCTTCAAATAATCCATTCCATATCGGACTACGTACTTTTAAAACAGCCGTGTCTGTGTTTATTTGCGTGGTTCTCTTTAGAATCTTACATCGTGGTTCACCGATGCTAGCAGCCTTGTCTGCTATTTTCAGTTTGCGCATCGACCATCAGCAAACGTTTAAATTCGCACTTTCTCGTTGTATCGGAAATACAACCGGTGGGGTCGTGGCTATCATCTTATTCTACGTAAGAGCCGTTCTCCCATTTCCAGAATATACCGATTTACTACTGGCCCCTGCTGGTATCGTAATGATTATTTTATTCTGCAATCGATTCAACAAGACCGGTGTGATTAACTCATGCGCCACTTTCCTTGTCATCTTCTTCAATGTAGAGGCAGGCCAAAATACCGCCTACGCGATTCAACGAATTCTCGATACCGTTATCGGCGCACTGATTGCTATCGGAGTGAACAGACTCCTTCCAAGTCCGCATTTAAAAGAACAAAAATCTTAAAAATACAAAGAGTTCTACCACACTGGTAGAACTCTTTTTTTGTACTGTTTTTTTATTTCATACGCATCATACCGTACATACGTGTATCGATAAAGAACACATCATCCTTCACATCAATTGTTTTAGAAAGAAGAATCTCTTTTGTTTGCATCGATTGCACACGTAGCGTAGGTTTACCATCGACAAGAGTGATCATTACAAGATTTCCTTTATTCAAGTACACTTGTGGTGCATAGACATCTGTTTCCGTTGTAAATGCTTCTTCTAATTTCTGCGAACCTGCATTAAGAACATAGTATTTAGTCTCATTATTTTTGCGCTCACTTGCCTTCACATACGTATCTGAACCAGTGAATGCAGGCACCTCATCTGCCAAGGCAATATATGCTTTGTCTCCTACTGTGTATAGAATCGATTGTACCGCACTCATGCCCTGTTCAGGTGTGATTTCTGTGAACTTCTCAGTCTCAGCATCAAAAGTCATTAAGCGGAATTTTTCATCTCTTGAATACATACTCTTAAACAGCAGCACTTGCGGGTCGTACATGCGAGAGCTCTTGGCTTCTCCCCACGCAATCGAAGCAAACTCCTTTGGTAAATTCACTCGTTTAGCAGGTGTTGTGGCTCCCGTTTCTAAGTTCACAGAGAATGTGATGAAGAAATAGCTTGGTGCTTTCTCCCCTCTATTTTCATACTCAGGCATCGGCACCACTCCATACACCGTATTGCCTTTTCTATAGAAAGTGACATCTGTTACAAAATGACTATTGTCCCCACGTACTTCTTTAGTAATCGGAACCGAAACAGTTGTGACTTTCTTCGTCTCTTTGTTAATGATACTGAAATTTACCTTTGGATCTGTTGTACTTTCAAAGCTATAAGTCAAGCCGTATAGAAGGTCATACCCCTTAAACGCCACCAGATTGTCATAATTTGGACGTTCTGTAAAAGAAAAGTCTGCCAATCTCTTTTTCGTTTGGAAACTGTAGGCATTTTCGGAAAAACCAACACGTTTTACGTTTCCATCTAAAAGTGCATACTCTGCGCCCTTAGACGATGTTAAATCATCTGTGGAATACGACATTTCAAAGGTTGCTCCGTCGACTAATTTTTTCTCTTCATCGGTTAATTGAATCGATACTGGAGCAGGCTTCACTTCTTGATACGCTGCGTGACCAGCTGTTGCTAGAAACACAAGTCCACTAAAGGTAAATACTGTTGTTGCAAATTTACTTGATTTCATGATAACCCCTCCTTACACACTAACCTTATGATTTAATAAATAATCGCTTAGTAGCATATTTAGAACAATCCAAATGAGCATACTACCGATTAAGAAGACCATCGCTTCATTTCCAATTAAACGAACCACAAATTGCGTACGCATAATTAGCGTAAATATCACAACGACGACTAAAATGTAGAGAACAACCGAAGTCACCTTGCGTACATAACCTTTTTTCTCAACCCCAACGACAAGGATGGCGAGTTGGAAAACCGTCACGATGAGCGCTACCCCCATCGTCAAAATGAGAAGAAACTGTACCGCATACTGTGGCACTAGAAGCGGCATCGCCATCGAATTTGTCACAAGCGACCACGGTGTGATGTGGTATTGTGCAAATTCCGGAATAAAGAAGCTTGTGAGGTAGTAGTTTAAGAATACCCCAACTACTTGAACGGCTTGTAAGAAGAACGTAATCACAAGCATCGTTAGTAATTTAGCCCAGTAGATTCCAAAACGTGACCCTGGCAGCATGAGCAGACGGTAAATGAACGATCCTTTGCTGCTCCATTCTCTCGACCAAATCACTGCCGAGTAAACCAAAATCGCTGTCCCAGCAAAGAACACTGGAAGTCCGATTGCGAGTTGGTCCAAAACGACTTGTTTCACGATATCAGGACTCACAATGCGCAATTGTCCGGTTAATAACCCAGTCGTCGCAAGTGTCTTCACCTTCAACCCTAGTTGCAATAAGATTTGAAGTAAGGCCACCACGAGGATGAATCCTTTCGCCTGGCCGATATTATAAATCGTTAAGTTGATGACTTTCTTCATGGTAAGTATACCTCCCTCATCACATCGACAATTGATTTGCCCTCTTCTTCGCGGACTTCTTCTGGATAGAATTCCTTCACTACACGTCCATCGTTTAAGAGCACTGCTTTATCGACGATATACTCAATATCATTAATTTCATGCGTTGTAATCAATACACCACGTCCATCAAGTAGGTCGCTTGTAAACACACGCGCGATTTCTTCACGGGTAAACACGTCGATTCCTGAAAATGGTTCGTCCATCAAGATATAATCTGTATCCAGCCCCATCCCGAGAAGCAAGTTCAGTTTAGCAACATTTCCTTTCGAGAGTGATCGTACTTCATCTTTTAAATTCAAACGGAAGAAGTCTAATAAGTGTCTTTCCTTTTGTCGATTCCAGTTTGGGTAGAACGTGCGCATAAAATCTATCGCCTCATCCACCGTTTGGTCTGGTGAAATAATCGAACTATCCGTAATATAACTCACTTTTTCCGCAAACACTTTACGGGCTGGCATATCATCGATAACGACTTTTCCTTTATCAAATGGCAACAACCCTGCAATGCAGTTCATAATTGTTGTTTTCCCAATCCCGTTGACACCAATAAGAGCCGTCACTTCTCCTTTTTTCGCGTTAAATGAGATGTCATTCAACACTTGTTTCTTTCCAAATCTCTTACTTAAGTTTTGAACAGTTAACATATTACCGCTCCTTCCTTACAATTGTTTTTTGAGATGTTCGATAACATCTTCTGCTGTTAAATTGAGAGGTTTAATCGCTTCTGTAAAGCTTCCAATCGCCTCATCTAACATTTCATCTTTTAGTTGCTCAATCCGTTCTACGTCTTCTGTCACACGACTCATGACATTATTTCCAGTCGTAATCAACCCCATGACCTCCAATTCATGAAAGGCACGTTGGACCGTATTGGGATTTACTTGCATGGTTTGCGCAAATTCACGTCGACTCGGCATCTCTTGGCCTGCTTCCATTCTGTGGGAGGCAATTTCCGCTTTGAAATAGGCGATTATTTGCTCGTAGACCGGACTTCTTTTATCAAATACGATCATTAGTAACTCCTTTCTTTGATTCCCAATCAGTGTATTAACCGGTTAATACACTTATCTTTAACTGTATTATGCGCTTAGTACACTCAAATGTCAATAGCGTTTTCAAAAATATTTTTAAAAATAAAAAAGACGACTCAGAATCGAGTCGTCTCAACGGTTATTGTAATTTTAATTTCACCATTTCTTGTAAGATCAGGTTCGCTAATTCTGTTGCCCCTGTATCGTTTGGATGAATTTCATCTTCAAAGAGCCATTGTTTTGTATGCCCTTTGGCGTAAGTTCCCCAGTCGATTAAATGCACATTTGGATAGCGTTCGGCAGCTGCTTTTAACTGCTCGTTCACTTCCTTAGACCATTTGATTTCATAACCGGCTGTCACTAAGAAGATTTCACGGTTACCCGTTGCTTGAATCAGAGAATCGATTTGCGCTGCAGAGAAAGCTCCGTTTGAACCGAGCACGAATACAACAGTTTGAGAGAGTTTGCCTTGTTGCGCCAGTTTTTGAACGATTGGCGTACTGTAATACAACTGACGTCCCACTTCTCCGTCCACATAAATATTCGGGAATACTTCGCGCAGTTTATTCGCAGATGCTAGTAATACTGAATCTCCGACAAACGTAATCGGCGTTTGTTTTACTTGTTGTTCAGCATTGGCTTTCGCCTCATTACTAATCGTCGTTGTTCCTTCTGTTGTCGGTTCGGCCGTCGTCTCTTGTAAGAGCGCTTGGTTTTGGCGAATCTTCTCTTCAACCTCTTGCACGGCTGAGTTTTGATTTTTCTCTTGTGCAAATCCAAGACCTGCAAGCCCAATACAGATGACATACATGAGTGAGAATACGAGTCCAAATTGCTTCATACCTTTTGGAAGATTCGATTTTCCATAGGCCGTTAAATTATACGGACTATGCGCTTGTCCAATCGGAAGAACGAAGCGGTCTCGCTCAAACAGTTGATACGTGATTTCCGCCATCACGAAAATCAATGCAAATTGAATTCCTACTGATAACCATTGTTCATCAATTTCGCGTAAGAATGTTGGCGCGATTAAATGAATCGGATAGAACCATAAGTAGTATGAGAAACTTCTCTTTCCGAAGAAAGTGAATCCTTTAAAACTGAAGAGGTAATGAACTCCAACCCCTTCGCGAATCGCACAGGATACAAGAAGCATCATCACAAAGGATGAAATAAACATCATCATGTAATACACTTCTGCTTGCGTTCCATTGAACGTTGTAAACATCCAACCTAAAGCTCCTAAACAGAGGAGGCTCAATGCGTTTGGAACAACAGAACCTGTCTCGCGCTCAGGAAGTAGTAATTTCCCTTCATGAATGTAACTGAGTAGCGCCCCGAATGTGAACGAGAATAAACGCGTTGATACTAAGTAGTACACGTGAGAAGGATCTTGTTCAAACCAATAGAGTGCTGCCATCCCTGCTGCTGATGCGAGCGTCAAAAATGCCAGCAAGGCAAACTCCTGCATTCTGAGGAAGTTGAGTTTCTTCATCAGTTTTCGAAGAAAATAGCCCACGATTAACAGCTGTACATACAGGGATACATACCAGAGATGCACAAACGGACTCGGATTCGCCGATTGCACGAAGTATGATTGTTGAGAGAAAATTTGATAATCATTATTCACGAAGAATAATGCCGAAAGCGCCATGCCTCGGATATTAGAGAGTAATTGCGGTGCCGCCACGAATAAAAACGCGACCGTCACGACAATCATAAAGAGCATCGGAAAGAACATTCTCTTCAAGCTTCTCACTGGGAAACGCTCTTTATAATCTTCCGCGAATGTTTTGATATTATTCCGGAACGTTAAGTAGCCCCCGACTACTAAAAATCCATTAACGGCTAAAAATCCGCCCGGTAATAAATGTTGGAAATAATAATATGTAATAATTGCTAGTATAAAAAAACCTTTCAAGCCATCGAATGCCGCACTCCGTTTTTTCTCTTTTTGCTTGGGAGGATGTGGGTGCGTCGGTGCTTGAGAAGGTGTTGTTTGATAATTCATAGTCCCCACTAATGTCTCCATTCCTTAAATTCCTATTTATTATATCTCAAAACCACTACACTTGGATACTAGGAACATTACATTTTTATTAATTTTAAGAAAATAGTTTCCAGTTGTTTCTGAAGCGTGAACAAAGGTCCATTGTGTCTATAAAAACACAAAAAAGCTAGGCAAAAATTCGCCTAGCTTTCTCGCTTTTAATTTTAGTGTTCTGAAGCACCGCTTGTAGCATCTACTGCTTGTGCTTGAGCTGGAGCTGAATGACCGCTATCTGAAGCACCACTTGTAGCATCTGCTGCAGGAGCAGGAGCTGAGTGTCCGCTGTTTGAAGCGCCACTTGTTGCGTCTGCTGCTGGAGCAGCACCATTTGCGCTTACTAAACGTTGGCCAGTAGTTTGTAAGTACCAATCTAACCATGGTTTGAAGTCAAATACGATTTCGTTGATTCCAGCATAAGAACCATCAGGATAGTACATTGCTTGGTAGTTGTGTACGTTGATGATTTCTGGTGGAGTGTTTGGAACGATTGTACGGAAGTAATCCACGTTACCTGCACGTAAGTTCGCAATGAGGTATTCCACATTTTTGAATGTACGTGGTGGGTGAACTGTTCCTAAACGGTTACCAGATTGAGCTGGCACACGTGGAGCCAACATTTTGTTTGCTGGTTTGTTGAAGTTATAGTACAAGAATTGGTTGTTGTCATCGGCATATGTTACTTCAAACGGTAAAGCTTTTAAGAACATATCGATTTGGTCAACCGTTAATAAACCGTGGTCTAGGCGAACATAGTCGTTTCCTTGAGCAGCACCAACGATTTCACTTGCTTTTTCAACCCATTCTGGATCATCTGGATCTACGCCTTGAACTGTTGTAGAAATTGGGTTTGTGCAGTCTAAGTCTTCTGGCGGTGTTGGTAATGGTTTGCGTAACACTTTTACGACCTCCACATATTTCACGAAGTTTTCTAAGCATGAACGTAAGAACGCTACTGTTCCTTCGCTCTTAATGTTTCCTTCTTCATCAAATGCTTCTTTTGCTTTTCCTAATAAGAATTCGTTCCCTGGTAATACATATGCGTTTACCCCTGGAGCGTCCAAGATTTTACGTAAATGCACTTGCGCACGTGAAGTCCCTTGATCATAGTGAGAAGCTCCCATAATCATGACAGGTTTGTTTTCGAATGGGTGTAAGTTGAATGACATCCATTCTAATGTGCTCTTCAACGCAGCTGTGATTGTGTGGTTGTGTTCAGGTGTAGCGATAATCACACCATCTGCACGAATTAATTTGTTGTACATGTATTGTACTGGGAAACTCTTAGATTGATCTTCGTCTTGGTTGAACATTGGAATATCTTTAATTTCTAAGATTTCAAACTCGAATAAGTCACTGAATTTCTTTTCGATAAATTGTAATAATAAACGGTTATGCGAAAATTCCGCATTTGATCCTACGATACCAATAATTTTCATTTTCTACTGTCACTCCTTATTTTTTAGAACTGTCCCATGAGAAGTTTTTCGCTTCTTTTTCACGAGCTTCGTTTGCACGAACTAATTGTTTTGTAATTTCAATGAATAATAAGTAATCTTCGAAAATCTTTTCTAATTTTTCAACAGTTGCTGCATCTTTTAAGTTACCTTCTTCGTCGAATGCTTGTAAGGCGTGACCTAATAAGAATTCATCACTTGGTAAAACGCGTGCTTTAATTTCTGGCGCGTTTAAGATTTGACGTAATTGACTTTGTGCACGTGAAGAACCTAATGTTCCGTAAGATGCTCCTGTAATCATGACAGGTTTGTTTAATAATGGATAGATACCATAAGATAACCATGCTAAAGCGTTCATTAATACAGCTGGACATGAGTGGTCATATTCTGGTGTACTAATGATAACTCCATCTGCTGCAGCGATTTTCTCTGCAATTGCTTGTGCTTCTTGTGGCACTACTTTTGGAGTTGGTTTGTTGAACATTGGAATGTCTTTAATTTCGACAAGTTCAATTTCCGCCTGTTCTGAAAAATGTTTTTGAATGTATTGTAATAGTTGACGGTTTGTTGATTTTTTAGAGTTTGTTCCGACTAAACCGATTAATTTAACCATTTGAGTACTTCCTTTCGAGTAATTGAATCTTTGAAGCAAGCCCTGATGTGTAGAAGATACGATCATCTTCCAAAATCAACACAGCTTCGATGTTAGGGTGTTGTTCCACTTCGAATAAGATTTCATGTGCTTTCTTTCCAAAGAGTCTGGTCGTCCATATCTCACAATCCACGGATTGTTTGGAAACAATCGTTAGACTGGCAACGTCTGTTTCAGCTGGGTATCCAGTATTTGGGTCCAAAATATGATGGTATTTCTTACCATCTACTTCTAGCACCCTCTCGTAGACACCCGATGTGACAATCGACTCATCTTGAATCGGAAGAAGCGCCACATTTTCTCCGCGAAGGAGTTTCGGGTTTTGAATACCAATCCACCAATTCCCATCTTCATGATGAACAGCTGGTCCAAGCGTGAGAACATTCCCACCAAGGTTAATGAGCGCAGAAGTAACTCCTTGCTCTTTTAGCTGTTGCATCACCAAGTCGGCAATATACCCTTTGGCAATACAACCAAGGTCGATTCGCATTCCTTCTTCCAACAGAAAAATCGTCTGACTGGCTTCATCCAGTTCGACTTTCGTTGCATCGGTCAGTTGCAGTTTGGCTTTAATTTCTTCATCCGTTGGTACTCGTGCATCACTAAAGCCTACGCGCCATGTTTGAACAACCGGGCCGATCAAGATATTCATCCGACTTCCCGCAGCTAAACTATTCTCCAGTCCCAATTTCACCAAATGAAAAATCTCTGGATGAACAGCGACCGCATGTTTCCCTGCTGCCAAGTTCACGGCCATCAGTTCTGAAGTTGGGTCATTCGCGCTAAAACGATGCTCATATCGCTTCAATTGCTCGAAAACTTCAGCCACTAAACGCTCGCCTTCTGGATGCGCAATTTTCAATTCGATGACGGTCCCCATCAATCGAATGGTACCTGTATGATACTGTTCCAAAACTGCCACTTCTCCTAGTTGAAATATGTGAAAAAAAGCACAGAAACGCCTATACAAAAGCGTTTTCTACTCCTTATTTTGAATGTAACACAGCAGAAATTAAATTTCAAGGACGCAGGTCTATTTCCTTAATAAAATATGCATAAAAAAACTATTCTTGTGCATATAATCCTTATTTATTAAATTTTAATTACAGCCTTCCATTTGGAAATTTTCTACAGTTGCACTATTCCGAAGCACGACCAAGCTGACCCCGGTCCTCTTCCTGAGAAACAATAAAACTTATTACTAAGTTTGGTAAAGATCACCGAGTCGAGGGACGAAAAAAAGCCCCCTAGATTTATAGTAGTTGTAATAGCGGGTTCATAACCAATGTGAATTACTGACTCTAGGGTAAAACCCGTAGAGTCAGTTTGAAGCTTGGTAGGATTGAGACCTTGGCTCAATCCGGTATCGCTATTATAACAACTATAAAAATTCTAGGGGGAGCTTTTTGAAAATCCCTACGGGACTCCCATTAAATCTTTTTAACAAACTCAGATTTAAGTTTCATTGCGCCGAATCCATCTATCTTACAATCGATATTATGATCGCCTTCCACGATGCGAATATTCTTCACGCGTGTACCTTGCTTAATATCTTTCGGAGCGCCTTTTACTTTTAAGTCTTTGATAACTGTTACAGTATCGCCATCTTGTAATTTATTTCCGTTCGCATCAATGGCTACTGGGCCTTCTTCAACTTCTGAACCTGGTTCCCATTCATACGCACATTCTGGGCATACTAATAATACGCCATCTTCGTATGTGTATTCTGAACCACATTTAGGGCAGTTTGGTAATGACATTTTCATTCCTTCTTTCTTTTAAAAATTCGTCTTAACGACGTTTACGAATCATATCTAAAGGTTTCACTGGCTCAGTTACTTTCATCTTGCAAATCATCATCGCGTGAGGAGCTGCTTCGATTTCTTCGCCATTTTCATCCCATAATTGTGTTAATTCTTCTTCGTGGTGACGCATTCCTGGTCCGTAGAACTCGATATGGTCTCCGACTTTGAAGTTATTACGTTGTTGCACTGTTGCCATTTGCGTTTCCGGATCATATTCAAGCACTTGTCCAACGAAAGCGTATTGAGGGATTTGACGACGTGGGCCAAATAATTGCTCTTCTTCGGTTGGAACTTGGTAGTAGAAACCAGTTGCTAATTCACGTTGCGCTGCTTTCCATAACTCGTCAATCCATTCTTGTTTACATACATAGTTATCTGGATCTTCGCAGTATGAATCAACCGCTGCACGATAAACGTTCGAAACCGTTGAAACGTAGTGAATTGATTTCATACGACCTTCAATCTTCAAGCTATCTACACCAGCTTCGATTAAGTCTGGTAAATGTTGAATCATAGATAGGTCAACGGCACTCATTGAGAATTTCTCTTCGATGCCTTCTTCGCCCGCGCCGACCATGTTCTTTTCGCCGGCAAATGGCATATCGAATAGACCGTATTTCCAACGACAAGACTGAGCACATCCACCACGGTTGGCATCACGATGCACCATGTGGTTTGATAATACGCAACGTCCTGAATAAGAAATACACATTGCTCCGTGGATAAACGCTTCGATTTCTACATCCACTTTTTCTTGCATTTCTTTAATTTCGTCCATTGATACTTCACGCGCTAATACGACACGTTCTAATCCTTCGTCTTTCCAGAAGTTTAGCGTTTCGTAGTTGGCTGCTGAAGATTGTGTTGATAAATGGATTGGTAATCCTGGCGCTTCTGACGCACAAATATCCATTAAGGCCATGTCACTGATGATGGCTGCATCGATACCGATGTCACGAACTGTACGGAAGAATTCTCCCGCTCCTTTTTCGTCGCCTTCGTGAGTCACCATGTTAGCGGCAATATATACTTTTGCATTGTGCGCATGGGCAAAATCAACGGCTTCTTTCATTTCTGCAAAGTCGAAGTTCCCTGCACGGCTACGAAGTCCGTACGCTTCCCCACCAAGGAAAACCGCGTCAGCTCCGTATAAAATAGCTGTTTTTAACTTTTCAAGAGTACCCGCTGGAGCAAGTACTTCAGGTTTTTTCAATATCTTTCTTCCCATTTGACTCTCTCCTATTTCACATCTTCTGGATTTAATAAGTAAAATCCTGCTTCGAGGCCACGTACTTTTGGATGGTGTGCACGCACTTGTAATTCAAGGCTAGCGCTCTTCTCAGGAGTCCATGTGCCTGCTTCGATTTCATTACGAGCATTCACGAATAACTTCGCTACTTCCACGAAATCTTGACCCGGAGCTAATACTCCGTCTAATTTCCATTGTGGAATGCCCATTTCTGTTAATTCTAACAAATATGGAGCAAGAGACACGTCGTTATTCGCGAAAATATGCGTTCCGTTAATGTCTTCGTAGATTGAATAGTGAGAATCTTCATCGGCAGGTTCTGATACGAATAAACCGCGACGTTTTTCAACCGATTCTTTTTTCTCGATATAGTTAAAGTAGTTATTTAACAGTGGGCGTTTTGAATGATGGATACAAGTCGCTCCGTACACTAGAACTTCGATTGGAATTTCTACACCTGCTGCCAAGATTTTCATTTCTTCACGAGGAATTTCACGCGCAATCACCGCACCAACGGCACCACGTTTTCCCCAGAAGTTGATTTGACGACTACTTGTTACTAAAACCGCTGCATCATAACGGTAAGGAATTGAGTACTCAGGGTTCTTCATAATTTGAACCACACCTGGATCTCCTACCGCGATGTTATCGACACCGATTTCCTTTAAAAATTTCAAATACTCAGGTACAAGCGCAATTCCTTCATTATGGAAAATCGCGTTTACAGCAACGCTCGCTTTCTTTCCATATTGGTGCGCCAATTCCGTTAATTCTTTTTGTTCCTCACGTGTAAACGACATAGGAAGGCGAAGTCCGAATTGGTCTTCCCCAAAATAGATCGTGTCCACGCCCGCTTCAAGCAAGTCTTTTGCTTGTTGGATGGATTCAACTGTTGCAATCAGCTCTATCATCCAAAGGCCCCCTTTGTTTCTATTAAATTTATACTCATCTAGAGTATCATAAAATGGCTCATTTTTCTAATGTTGTATAGAAAAATAAACAATCCACCCTGCCAAAAGTGGCGGATGGATTGCTGTTTGTTATTCGACTTCTAATTGAATGCCAAATCCTTCTGGTAAAGCGGTAAATACGGCAATCTCAGATGGAAGTAAGTGCCCGATGACATTTTGGCGTGCGTCTTGTGGCAACTCAACTTTAGCGATTTCGATTTCGCCTTGGTAACGACCATACTGGCTATTCGCTTGATTGATTTCTCCAACGGTGCGGGTTGTTGTAGAAACCTCTCCGCCAAGTAAGGCCCAGCCGCGAGTACCGAGTACGCGGTATACAAAATCACTGGCATCGATACGGTCACGAAGCACTTTACCGGTTAATTCCACGGGTGCTTCTGCCTTCAACGACACGAACCCTTCTTGGAATTCCTTCATGACTTTTTGTGTAGAGGCGTTAATAAATGTGTCCCCCACTAAAATCATATCGGTGTGCGCCTTAATAAGTTCGCAAATCGCCAATCGCGTATCTAATGTACGATGCGTTTCAACTGTTGGCAAACCTTCATGAAGCGGCCCTCTTAAAGGTTCATCTCCTGGAATAAACGCGAGTACTTTTATCCCAAGCACATGCAATTTTTCATTAATCAAGGTGAATTTTTCAAGCGAAATCCCTGAATATACTTTTGGATAATAATTATGACAAGCGATGATTCGACGAGAAAATCCGAGTCGTTCTAACACTTTATATTCACGGTGCGTAAACGTCGAAGCATTTACAACAAGCGTAAACGCCTTTCCGCAACGTTCGATAAACGCTTCGTCCCCAAATTCGTCCAGACGTAAGTACGATAGCCCCGCATTTTTCAGAGCCGCAATATTTTCTTTGGTAAGATCTTTATGGGCGATGTCTGGAATTAAATCTACTTCATATGAGCGAGCAAGCTCCACAAGACGAGCCATATCCGAAATTTCTAACGTATGTTCTGGTAACTGAAAAGAAGTGAAAGCCACGGTTTGACGCGCGGCTTTCATTTCTTCTAATACTTGTGTAACGACTTGTTCACCAAGATTGATATAGATGGAGCGCCCAAAAGAAATGTTTGCTCTATTTGTTTCCATATACTTCGTTAATACGATCTTCATCTACACCGAAGAACCATGTGATGACAAATCCACCGATGTAAGCTCCGACCATTGCAGTTAAGAAGAGTACTTGAGTTCCTGGTACCATAATTAAAGCACCGAATAACCCAGAAACCCCTTGAGATACAGTACCTAAGTGGAATAGAACTGCTAACATACCGCCGACACCAGATCCTAAGCAGGCTGTTAAGAATGGTTTACCTAAAGGAAGTGTTACAGCGTACATCATTGGTTCCCCGATACCTAAGATACCAACTGGTAATGAGTCTCTTGTTAATTGTTTTAATTTTTTGTTCTTAGTCTTCAAGTATAATGCTAAACCTGCACCTACTTGTCCACCACCGGCCATCATTAAGATTGGTAATAGGTAGTTGATACCTTGAGTTGGCCCTTCTGGATTGTTTAATAGAACGTGGATTGGAGTTAACGCTTGGTGTAAACCAACAGATACGATTGGTAAGAATCCAGCAGCTAAAATGTAACCACCAAAGATTCCTAATTGTTCATATACGAAGTTTAATACTGTGTAAATACCTTGAGTTAACGCAGCACCAGCAGGTTGGATGATTAATACTGATAAGAATGCACCAATGATTAATGTTAATAACGGTGTTAAGAATGTCTTCAACATTGTTGGAACCACTTTGTCAATAGCACGTTCTAAGTAAGCTACGACAATCCCCATCATTAATGCAGCTAATAGACCACCAGCACCTGGGTTGAAAGGTTTATCCGTAAATGGCATCAACACTTGACCAGCATCTGTTTTTAATAGAAGTGGCATTGTTGTAACACCAAGAGACATACTTCCTGCGATTGCCCCAAGAATAGGAGTTCCTTTGAACTCACGAGCAGCATTGTACCCTACATATAAAGGTAAGAAGGTGAATAGCCCCCAACCCATTGTACGGATAGCTTGATACCACCATTCAAAGTTATATGCATTTTGTGTTGTTACGTTAATAACGTTTGAAATACCGTTAATTAAACCAGCTGCGATAATCCCTGGTAATAATGGTACGAAAATGTTAGCGATGTGTTCCAAGAAACGTTGAACTGGTCCATTATGTTTTGCTTTATTTTCTTTTTTATTTTCTTTTGCTAAATCAGCGGCGTCTACTTCATCTACGCTGCCTAATTCAATTCCAGTTAATGCAGAAAATTCGCGACCAACTTCAGTCACTTTACCAGGTCCTAAAACGATTTGAACTCCTTGTTCACGTTCTACAACTCCTAATACTGAATCCACATCTTTTAATCCAGCGACATCCACTTTTGATGTATCTGCTACTGTCAGACGTAAGCGAGTCATACATGTAGCGTTGCTGACCACATTTTCCTTCTGTCCGACTTTACTTAAAATTTCACTTGCTACTTTCTTTGCATCCATTTTATTAAGCCTCCTTATTTTTCATTGCCTTTACGATATTCATTTGATTTGCCTGAAGCAGTTGTTCTGCTTCTTGTGCCGAAATATGATGTATTTGAGAGATAATAGCGACTTTTAAATCAAAATCATTTTCCTCAAGAACACGTCTTGCGTCTTCTGGAGAAAGATTTGTGATTTTAGAGAGAATATTGGTTGCTCGTTGTTTCAACTTTAGGTTCGTTGGTTGAACATCGACCATATATCCTTTGAAAATTTTTCCTACTTGAAGCATTGCAGTCGTTGTAATCATATTGAGAATGATTTTTTGAGCCGTACCTGCTTTCATCCGCGTAGAACCGGTAACCACTTCTGGCCCAGTAATCGCTTCGATACCAACCGAAGCAATGTTAGAAATTAAAGCATTTGGAGAATTGGAAATCGCACCTGTGAAACATCCAACCTCATTGGCATAGGCAAGACCTGCTGCCACATAAGGAGTACGTCCACTCGCGCTAATTCCGATGACTACATCCTCTTTAACAAGATCCAAGTCTCTTAACTGTGCCTCGGCTAAGGTTTCATCGTCTTCGGCACCTTCAATGGCGTTTCGAAGAGCGTAATCTCCACCTGCAATCAGTCCCACTACCATCTCCGGCGATACACCGAATGTTGGAGGGCATTCACTAGCGTCCAGAACACCAAGTCGACCAGAAGTCCCCGCGCCCAGATAAATCAGTCGGCCTCCTTTCTCGAATGCTTGTACAACACCTGCTGTCACTTTTTCAATTTCTGGAATGCACTGTTCAATCGCATCAGTGATTTTTCTATTTTCGTCATTCATATAACGTAAAATCTCACGAATCGACTGCGTTTCAATATCCTTACTTCTGTCATTGACTTGCTCTGTCATCAATTTTGAAATGTCATCCATTTTCTCCACCTCCTCTTAAAAATTCCACTAAAATTCATAATAAAATCGTTTTTCTTAAACATATTATACAGCGTTGTAAATTTTATTTCAATACTGTATAATGAAATCGGAAACAATATTTCTCAAAAAAGGTAGGGATTCCATGAAAAAGTTTTTAACAGCAACAGATAAAAAAATTGAAGAATTCATCTCAAAACATTCAGATGTAGTGCTTTCTTCAAGCATTCATGTATTGGCAGATGAAATTGGGGTTTCGTCTTCTTCTATTAGTAAATATATTAAAAAAATTGGGTTCCGTTCTTACTCTCGATTTAAGGTGAATTTAGCACAGCAAAACTCACAATCCATCGATGAACAAATCGATAAAGACGACTCTATCAAAACCATTCAATCTAAATTAATTAAGACGGTTACTCGTTCCTATGAGATGACGATTGAACTAATCGACGACGACACACTCGACCACGTGATTGACTTACTCAAAAATGCGAACAAAATCTACACTTTTGGGGTCGGCGCTTCAGGTCTAGTCTGCAGCGATATTTACTTTAAACTAAGTCGTATCGGTAAAAATATCGTCTACCATACTGACTCACACATCCAACTCGCAAGCCTTAGCAATGCTACGGAAAAAGACTTAGTAATCGGTGTCAGCTACTCTGCGAACACAAGAGAAGTCAATGCAGCCTTTGAAATTGCTAAACAACGTGGCATCCCAACCGTATCGATTACTGGACAAGGCAACGGCAATCTAGACGCTCTAAGCACCTATTGCCTCAAAGTTCCTCGCCATGAAAAATCGATTCGTTCCGCAGCCATTACTAGTCGTAACGACTCACTCTTCTTAGTCGACTTACTCTACTTAGGGCTTCTTCAAAAAGACGAAAGACGTGCTAACGACATTTTGGAAAGTAGCTACAAATTGACGCATCAGTTGAGAAAATAAAAACATAACCACAAAAAAACTCGAAGCAAATGGCACTGACCCCCGTAAATGAGAATTAAATAAAAACACCTCCAAGTTGGATTTGATACAATATTATCAAATGCTCATGGAGGTGTATTTTTATGGCAAAAAAACGTGTGGCTTATTCTGTCGATACAAAGAATAAAGCCGTAGAAATGAAATTACAGGGATATACTACAAAACAAGTGATGCAGGAGTTAAACATTAAAAATGAAACTCAAGTAAAAACATGGTTTAGATGGTATAAAAATGGAGAAACTCATCGTTTCCACCAACAGGTGGGGAAACAATATTCCTATAATAAAGGAATAGCTGAACTTTCAGAAATCGATCAATTAAAATTAGAATTACAAAGAAAAGAAGTTGAATTAGAAATATTAAAAAAATACAAGGAATTGGAAAGGAAGTGTCGCCTCAAGCAGTTGTAAAGTTAGTGGAAGAATTGAAATGTAAATATACAGTTCATTTAATCTGTTTTTGCCTTAATGTACCCATATCTACTTACTACCGATGGAAAAAGAAAGACTTTTCTCCAACCGTTATCGAGAAAACTATTGGTAAAATTTGTAAGAAAAACAAATTTATTTATGGGTACAGAAAGATTAAGTATTTGATTCAGAAGGAATTAAATCAGATTATTAACCATAAGGTTGTGCAGCGGATTATGCAGAAAAATGGTTGGAATTGTGCCGTGAAACCGAAAAAAGCTATCAAAATAGGTAAACCTTTCTCAATCACTGGCAATGCTCTGAATAGGGATTTTACAGCGGACAAACCTATGCAAAAGTTGACTACTGATATCACATATTTACCTTTCGGTCCTAAACGATTATATTTATCTTCCATTATGGATTTACATAATGGAGAAATCCTTGCGTATACAATTGGTTCAAAACAAGATACTAAGTTTGTATTGGATACTTTAAATCAAATTGACTTACCTAAGGATGTTCTACTACATAGTGATCAAGGCAGCGTTTATACTTCCGCTGAATACTACAATCTATGTAAAGAAAAAGGCATTATCCGCAGTATGTCCCGTAAGGGGACTCCCGCAGATAATGCGCCAATCGAAAGCTTCCATTCTTCGCTAAAGTGCGAAGCTTTCTACATAAAAGATGAAGTAATAACTTCATCTTCTATTGTAATTCAAATTGTAGAAAATTAC